>JAHCBA010000075.1 GCA_019634625.1 Verrucomicrobiia bacterium | reverse complement strand
ATGGTACGTTGCAGGCATGGACGGATCGGCTGTGATGCGTGGAGTTCTCATGGGTAGTGGGGAGGGGGAGGTGCAGTTAGCCAAGGTGGGTACTGGTGAAGACAGAGGCTGAACGGTAAGGTGCAGGAGTCAAATCTAAAAAGCCGGTCACAATAGTTAGTTTAGGTCAATTTAAAGTAGGCTGGCATTTTGCACCGGAATAATGGTAGCGGAAGTGTTTGGTGAAGCTATTGAGAGGTCAGGGGGGTGGGGGGGATCACTCGGTTGGGTCGAGGAGTCTGACGCGGAAGAACGATGGGGCGGGACAGCAGTCGGGGAGTTCGATCTCGAGCATGGCGACGGGGCCGGTGATGGGTTCCCAGACGGGATGATCAAGGGATGGAGACCGTTCGACCACGTAGCGATGGGCGGGGAAGTCGGATTCGCTGACGTCATCGCGAAGGGTGGCGAGGGGGCCGTGCCAGGCGAAATGGAGGGCGCCAGCGGTGCGGGACCAGGCGACGATGCGGGGAAGGGGTCGGTAGCCGATGACGCCGCGCAGGGGGAGATTGAGTTCGCCATTGGGAGTCCAGCTTGCCGAGGTCCAGGCACTGAACTGGAGGTCGCCGCTGGCCCAACTGGTTCGATAGCGGACATACGGGGTGCCGTCATGGTCAATGAGGTAGCCGTAGGCGAGGAGGGCGTGGATGAGAGGGTTCTGGTTTGGGCGACCGGCAACGGTGCGGGAGAAGCGCCCGAAGGGCTGCATGAAGAGGAGGACCGGGTACCCGCGGTCGATTTCCGCCCGCAAGTCTTGGAAGGTGAATCCTTGACCCGAGAGCAGGCCGTCGGGATTGAAGTCGCTGAGCTGGGAGAAGGTGTCGGCCTCGTACCCGCGCGAACGGGTCCAGGCGCGGAGGCCGGACTGGATGTCGGGGATGGGGAGGCCGTGGGCGTCGGTGGGGGTGTAGTTGTCGCGGCGGTGTCCCTGGCGATCAAAGAAGTTGAAGGCGTAGGCGTCGATATTGCCCTCGCACTCGTCGGCGAGGCTGGCCCATTTCCTCTGGCTGAGTCCGATGAAATCGCCGATGCAATCGGGCGGGTGTTCGGGGCGCCCGAGAATGCGGTAGGGATCTTCGGAGACGCTTTCGTAGTGGACGTAGTAGTTGTCCATGTGTCCTGGCTGGAGCAGTGGGCGTCCATCGACTCCGGCTTCGGAGGCCCAGAGGGAGACGATGCCGCGGTTGGCACCGAAGCTGTCGAGAGGCGCAACGCCTCCGGCGGTGGGCCCGGTGTAGAAATCGGGGAATCCGTGGCGATCCCAGAAGCCCATGAGGTTGCCGGTGGCTGTGCCGAAACAGCCGGCGTGCCAGGCGTAATCGGGGACCCCGGTGATCTGAACGCTCTCGAAGGCCCGCCCGGCAGCGGGGGAGAGGATGAGAGCGACGACGAGTCCGGGATGCGGCAGGAACGGCGGACGCATGGGTTCAGGGTATCACGCGAAGGGGAAGGGAGCGACCCGCGCCGCGGGAAGTTGCAGGGCCGGACTTGAAACGGGACGGGTGACAGGCGAGACACGGGGATGTTGCGGCAGCATTCGGAGGAGTGGGTGGTGTCCACACGGGGACGGGGTCTGAGGGAGATTACGAGCGAGGTGGAAGAGGTGGTCCGAAGGGCGGGCATGCGGCTGGGGGTGGTGACGCTGCACGTGTGCCATACGTCGGCATCGCTGCTGATCCAGGAGAACGCGGACCCTGGAGTGCAGGCGGATCTCGAGCGCTTTTTCGCCCGGTTGGTGCCGGATGGGGAGACGCTGTTCGAGCACACGGCAGAGGGGCCGGATGACATGCCGGCCCATGTGCGGACGGCGCTGACGGCGGTGAACCTGTCGATCCCGATCCGGGATGGCCGGATGGTGCTGGGAACGTGGCAGGGGATCTACCTGTGGGAACATCGCCACCACCCGCACCGGCGACGGGTGGTGGCGCATTGCCAGGGGGAATAGGACGCTCGCGGAGCGGGATGGCTACCGGGCCACGCGATAAAAGCGGGCGGCGTCGGTGGGGTTCACCGTGGCCGGATTGGCGGCGCCGACGTCGGACCAGGGACCGGAGACGGCGGGAGCCGACTGAAGGGTGCCTCCGGTCGGGTTCCACCCGATGGCGAGTGTGGTGCCGGTCTGCCCGAGGGTCAGGGTGGTGGCGGGGCCGGGGCCGCCGGGGTCCTGGGGATCGAGGATGATGCCGCTGCCCCAGCGGACCCAGTCCACGGTCACCTGCCCGGCGCTGGGACCTGGGAAGCCGATGTCGAGGCGGCCATCGGCGTCCACGGAGTCGGGCCAGCCAACGAATCCGGTGTTGTTGAAGGTAACTGCGGGGGCGGAGAAGTCGCGGTTGAGGTACACATCGAAGACGCAGAGGGCGACATTGGCGGGGCCGTCATTGGGATTGCGGGCGAGGCGATAGCGGGCGGCTTCATCGAAGCGGCCGACGACGGTGAAGGTTTGGAATCGGGTGCTATCCACCTCGGCGGTGGGGTTGGAGGCGAGAGCCCAGCCACCGAAGCGGGTGGCGGAGAAGGCCGGCTGCCAGGCTTCACCGCCCGGGTGGAGGAGGTCGGTTTGGAAGACGCCGACCATGTACTTGGGGAACTCGGCGTCGCCGCCGGTGCCGGTGGCGTCGTCGAGCCGGGCGCGGAACTCGTAGGTGAACGGGACAGTGAGGGCGACATCGCGGACGGCGTAGAAGTTGCCGCTTTCGAGGCGGTCGCGGATGGAGAGGGTGCCGTCGGTGTTCTGGATGAGGGCAACGAGGTTGCCGTCGGGTTCATTCCCGGTGGTGGAGAAGGGCATCCAGCCTTCGGCGACGAAGTCGTCCATGGGCGAGAAGCCGGCCCAGCGTCCGGGATCGTTGTCGCGGTAGAATTCGCTGAGGCCGAAGGCGGCCCCTGAGCGGTAGAGGGTGGTGTCGATGGAGCGTCCGCCGCGGAGGAGGTAGAAGCGGCCTTCGCCGAGGTAGGCGACGCTGACGTAGTAGTTGCGTTCGTCGTTCCAGCTTCCGCCGGGACCGCTGGAACCGACGGTGTCCATGGGGCTTTCGCCGATTTCCCAGTCGATGCCGTTGGGGGAGACGAGGACGTGATTCTCGGTGTTGCCAGTGAAGAGGAACATCCGGAAGTCGTTTTGGGCGAGCTGGAGGACCTGGGAGGGCTGGCCATTGAGGAACGTGCCCTCGGGGTGGAGCCGGATCAGGCCGTCATCCCAGTCGGTGTCGAAGTCGTCGGGAATTTCCTCGAAGAAGTAACCGTCCGCGGAATCGGCGATGGCGATGCCGGCATTGGAGCGGAAGTACATGAGGTAGGGGCGTTCCGCGGAGGGGTCCTCGGGGTCAGCGGTGCGGCCGGGGATCCGGGCGACGGCGTGGCCGTCGGGGAAGGTGCCGAGGCGGCCGCCTTCGAGGGCCACCTGATCGCTTTCGAAGGCGATGCCGTCGGCGCTTTCGGCGACACGGACCTGCCAGGAGCCGCCGGGGTTGCCGTAGTAATAGAGGCGGTAGGGTTTCTCCCAGGCCGGATCGTAGAGGACGACCGGGCGGCCGCTGGAGGAGGAACCGTCGGTGTTGATGCCGGAGAGCACTTGGCCGGGGGACCAGACGATGCCGTCGGCGCTGGTGGAGAAGGCGATGCCATTGATGCTTTCGGTGTCGTACCAGACCCGGAAGCGGGTGGCGGCGGGCCAGTCATGGCGGTGGAGGACGTAGGGCATGTAGGCCCGGGAGCCTGGACTTTGGAGATCGATGGGGTTGCCGGGGTGATCGGTCCAGTCGATGTGCCATTTGGAGCCAGGTTGGGCGAGGGCGGTTGGGGCGGCGGCGAGGAGGGTCAGTGCGAACAGGGCCCGGAGGGCGGAAACGGCGGGCCCGGAGGGGTATGGGTGGCGGGGGGGATAGGGTGTGGGGGATGAGTGAACGGGTAGGATGGGTTTCATGGCAGGGTCCGTCCGCTCGGGTTGCGATTCGCCAGCCCTGTTGACGCGGCAATCCGAGTCGGGAGGGAGGAGCGAAGGCCGTGGAGGGGTCGGGTGGATGGCACGGTGTCGGGTCAGGCGGGGAAGTCAACGCTGCTGGGGAGAAGGGAACCGGGAAGTCACTGGGATGGCACAATGGGAGGGTGGGGGCGCATCAAATAATAAGAGACCGAGGAATAAATGTTGACCTGATCTGTCAAATAAAAGGCCTGGCATATTGATGTTGATGTAGACCTTTACCGGACTGGCACCATGGGACCGGGGGTAGGTGATTTAATAAATAATGAGACGGGCAGGATTTTGTTAACTGGTTCTTCAATAAGCCTGGCATTTTAATGTTAACCGGTTAACCGGGCTGGCACAATGTGGGCGTGTGCATTGAGGTGGTCAGGAAGCCGGGGGGGGCGGGCGGCGATATCGGGCGAGGGCGAAGGCGGCGAGGAGGGAGGCGGCGATGGCGGTCCAGGCGGCGGGTTCAGGGACGGCGGTGAGGGAGGTGATCTGGGCCTGGAACTCGACGGAATCGCCGAGGGCATTGGCACCGTAGAAGGCGAGGATCGCGGTGTCGGGGAAGAGGGAGAGGAGCGGCACGAGGGTGGGGAGGGAATCGTCGGCAAGGACCGTGCCGGAATTGTCCTGGAACTGGAGTCGAAGGTCCGCTGTGGTGATCCCATTGGGGAAGGCACCCCCATTGTAGCGGAGATTGGGTGTGTAGTACTGGACGGCGTCGTATGGGTTGTCGTCGATGGCGGTGACTAGATTGAAGGGAGCCGAGGGGGTGGGGACGCTGGCGAGGGTGTTGCCTCCCAGGTCGAGGGCGAGCCGGAAGGCCGAATCGTCCGAGGCCATGAAGTAGAAGGTACCGGCCTTCGGGTTGCCTGGATTCCCGTCCAGGCTGGCACGGGCGGGATCGAATTGAAGGGAGCCGTTGAGGGGGGTGTCGAGGGTGATGCCTGGGGGGAGCAGCGAGACGTCACCGAAGAGGTAGTTGACGGTGGCCGTGAACTCGAAGACCACGGCGTGGGACGGGGTGAGCGCGAGGCCGGTCAGGATGCCGAGGGCGGCCATGGCGGGGGCGAAGCGACGGATTGCGGGAGGCGTGCAGATGTGGGGTCGATTCATGACACCGACAGCATCCGGCGGGTGCAGGGTTCCGGACCATCCGACTTTCGGCGGAAGAGACGTGGGAAGGGGTTTGCGATGGGGGGAGGTATCAGTCGGCGGGCCAGTCGGCGGCGACGGCGTGGGCGACCGCGGCGAGGGCCTCGTTCCAGCCGGCGACCAGTTCATCCGCGCCAGCACGGGGGAGCGGCACGGACTGGGAGGCGCGGTGCCGCCATTGGACGGGGGAGGCGGGGCCCTGCCAGGGATGGAAGATGCGGAGTTCCATGGCGATGCGGGCGCGGGGTTGGGCGGGGTCGCGGTAATCGCCGTAGAGTTCGGTGATCTCCCCTTCCAGGACGTGGGTGACGGATGCCTGGCTGCCGCCGGTGGTGACGTGGTCGAAGCGGCCGGTTTCGCGGAACCATCGGGCCCAGGCTTCGGTGAGGAGGGTGGTCGGGGGAAGGAGGAAGAGGTGGTAGGCGTCGGTGGCGTATTCGTTGTCGGCGAGGCGAATGACGAAGGGGCGGGCCTCGAAGGCCGGGGCGACGCGGAAGGGGCGGACGAGGAGGACACCGGAGCCGGTCTGGACGACGGAGGCGGCGGGGGCGGGGGGATCGAGGACGAAGGTGCGGGGGGCGAGGGGGGGACGTTGCAGACGGCAGCCGACGGCCCAGGGGAGGAGGAGGGTGGCGCCGACAAAGGCGCGACGGGAGGGCTGTCGGTGCTTCATGGGGCGGGTTGAAGGGGTTTGGGGGGGGCGCCGAGAATCAGGCTGGAGGGATGGAGGCGGGCAATTTCAGAGAGGGCACGAAGGTTGGCGGTGATGGCGCGGAGATGGTCGAGGGTGGCGGCGAGGTCCGTTTCCTTGCCGGCGAAGAAGGTGTCGGCGGAGGTGAGGACGCGGTCGAGACGGGTGGAGAGGGCGTTGAGGTCGAGTGATTCGATCTTGTGGCGGAGGTCCTCCACGGTGCGGGTGAGGGAGGTGGGGAGGGATTGGAGGTCGGGTTGGGACAGGAGTCGGTGGAGGGCGGTGTTGGAGGAGCGGAGTTCGGCGAGGAGGTTGGTGGCCTGGCGGGAGATGTCGGCGAGCTGGGCGTCGCGGATCTGGGCTTCGGCGGTGGTGAGGACGCGGTTGAGGTTGTTGAGGAGCAGGGCGAGATCGGCGTCCTCGAGCTTTTGGAAGACCTGTTCGGCGGAGGACAGGAGTTTGGTGAGGGTGCCTGGAGCGGAGGGGATGTAGAGGTGTTCGGGGGTCCAGGTGACGTCGAGCTGGGGTGCGCGGTAGGGATCGACGTAATCGAGTTCGAGGAAGGAGAGGCCGGTGATGCCCTGGGCGTTGAGGCGGAAGCGGAGGCCGCGGGCGACGTCGGCCTTGAGCATATCGAGGAACGCCTCGCGGCCGCTGGCGCGGTGGGCATCCTCGGCGACGGCGACGTCGATGAGGATGTAGGTGCGCTGGAGTTCCGCGGGGCGACCGATCTCGTACCGGTCGCGGGAGAACCCGATGGAGTGGACCGAGCCGAGATGGACGCCGCGGTACTTGACCTTGGAACCGACCTCGAGGCCCTGGACCGACTGGTCGAGGTAGGTTTCGACCAGCAGGGGCTGGCGGAAGGTGCGGCCGACCCCGAGGAGGAGGAGGAGGAGGAGCGCCGTGCCAAGGCCGGCGAGGACGAAGAGACCGAGTTTGAAGTGGTTGGCCCGGGAACTCATGGGGCGGCGATCGGGCTGGGGTGGGGAGGGGGAGGGTCGGATTCGCGGCGGAAGAACCGGCGCACCTTGTCGTGGGGCGGTTGGTCGCGCAAGGCGGCGGGTGTCCCGGTGGCGAGGATGCCCTGGGTATCACGGTCGAGCATGATGGCCCGTGAGGCGATGGCGAAGATGCTCTGGAGTTCGTGGGTGACGACGACGAAGGTGACACCGAGGGTGCCGGAGAGTTCGAGAATCAGATCATCGAGGCCGGCGGAAGTGACGGGGTCGAGACCGGCGGACGGTTCATCGAGGAAGAGGATTCCGGGGTCGAGAGCCATGGCGCGGGCGATGGCGGCCCGCTTCTGCATGCCGCCGCTGAGTTCGCCGGGGAGGCGATCAGCGGCGGCGGAGAGGCCCACCAGGTGCAGTTTCATGCGGGCGATGAGGTCCATGGTGGGCCCGTCGAGGCGGGTGAACTCTTCGAGGGGGAGGCGGACGTTTTCGAGGACGGAGAGGGAGCCGAAGAGCGCGCCGTTCTGGAACATCACGCCGAAGCGGCGGAGGATTTGGCGCCGCCGGGCGGGCGGCGCGGCGAGGAGGTCGTCGCCTTCGATGAGGACCCGGCCGGCGAGCGGGGTTTCGAGGCCGATCATGTTGCGGAGGAGGGTGGTCTTGCCGCAGCCGGAGGTGCCGAGGATGACGAAGACCTCGCCGCGACGGATGGTGAAGGAGACCTCGCGGAGGAGGGTGAGGCCGTCGTAGCCGGCGGTGAGGCCGGCGACCTGGATGGCGATGGGCGGTTCGGCGGTCTGGGCCATCATCTAGAATCCGAGGAAGTAGAAGAGGGTTCCGAGGATGGCGTCGAGGATGACGATGAGGAGGATGGCGGTGACCACGGCGCTGGTGGTGGAGGTGCCGACGGCGCTGGGGCCGCGGGAGGCCTGGAGTCCGCGGAGGCATCCGACGCCGGCGACGGTGAGGCCAAAGGCGAGGCTCTTGACCAATCCGCTCAGGAGGTGGCGCGGTTCGGCTGCGGCGATGGCCTGGTTGAAGTAGGCCGTCATGGGGAAGTCGAGGGTCAGGAACATGGCCGCTCCGCCGAGGATGCCCATGACATCGGCGAAGAGGGTCAGAAAGGGGATGGTGATGAGGAGCCCAAGGACGCGGGGCACAGCAAGGAACGGGACGGGATTGAGGCCCATGGTGGAGAGGGCGGCGACCTCGTCGTTGACCTTCATCGTGCCGATTTCGGCGGCGAAGGCGCCCCCGGAGCGACCGGCGAGGATGATGGCGGTCATCAGGGGCCCGAGTTCGCGCAGCATGGCGAGGGTGACCAGGTTGGCGACGTAGATTTCGGCGCCATAGGGGCGCATGGCCATGGCGGACTGGAAGGCGAGGACCAGTCCGACCAGCCCGGCGATGAGGGCGACGATGGGGAGGGCGTCGGTGCCCGAACGTTCGGCGGCGAGGAGGAGGTCACGCCAACGGATGCGGGATGGGTTCAGAGCGGCACGGGCGAGGGCGGCGGACAGTTCGCCAATGAACTCGATCTGCAGACGCAGATCACGACAGAGACCGGCCACCGTGCGGCCGACCTGTTCGGGCAGCGACTGGCAGACGGCCCGCGGCACGGGGGCGGCCTGGAAGGTTCGGGGGTCGAACCGGTCGAGGAGGCGGCGGTATCCGGGATCCAGCCCCTCCCAGGTGACGGTGGCGCCGGAGGCGACGGCCTCGCCGCTAAGGCGCAGGAGAAGGGCCATGCCGGCGCCATCGAGGGCGGACAGGCCGGAGGCATCGAGGACCAGGCGGGCGGGCCGGGCGTCCATGAAGGCCTGGGTCGCCTGACGCGACAGGACAGGGACGGTGGAGTGGTCCAGGGAGCCAGAGAAGCGGAGGGTGACGGCGCCGGATGGGACCGGGTCGATCGCGAGGCTGCCGGTGGATGGGGGATGGGCGGTGCTCACGGCGCGGGGCGGCGACGGGCGGAAAGGGTAGTCTGTTGAGAGCGGAGGGTGAAGGCCCATCCGTTTCCAGCCCTGGGATGGAGGGTGCATCCCGGAGCTGTGGGTGAGGAGGCAGCGAATCGGAGGGACGAGCTCCGCGAGTCCTCAACCCAACGCGCCACATCGTTGCGGCCTCGTGGAACTCGGCCCTCGGAGGCGACGCTTCGCGACGTTCGCACCTCTCCCCACGCCTCCGGGATGCACGGCGTTGCGCGCGGGGTGCGGGCTGGCAGGATCGGGGCATGCGGCCGATTCCCAGGACCCGATCGTGTTTTGTGTGCGGTGTGTCGAACCCGCTGGGTTTTCGTCTGGCGATGCGGACGGACGGGCGATGGGTGGAGGCGCCGGTCACCTTCCGGGCCGAGCACGTGGGGTTTCGGAACACCATCCACGGGGGTCTGATTGCGACGTTGCTGGATGAGGTGATGGTCTGGGCGTGCGGGGTGGGGGCGAAGCGGTTTGCGTACTGTGCCGAGATGACGGTGCGGTACCGGCGGCCGGTGGCGCCGGGGGTATCGATGGTGGTGAAGGCGGAGCTGGTGGAGGACCGGAAGGGGCGGATCCTGATCGCGCGGGGGCTGGTGGTGTCGGAGGAGGACGGGCAGGTGCATGCGGAGGCGACGGGCAAGTACATGCCGATGGGGGAGGGGGACAGCGCATTCATGGGGGAGGATTTCATCGAGGACCCGGCGGTCATCCTGGAGAGGGGCGGTGCGGCTTAATGGGAGGGATGAGGATCGCCTATGGACTTGACAGCGGGCGGGGCCGTCGATGTCATTAGCGCCGCTTTCCTGGGCATCTATCACGCATGAGATTTTCTCCTCAAAAATCTCGACAGCGCGGCGGGCCGGGGTGAGCATGAAGCCGTAGTTCGCCTAATGGAGAACGAAATATGGATAAGCCCCACTCACTGAGACGACTCATACCCTTCTTGATCATCGCCCTGGCGGGAACGCCATGGGCTGCGTTGGCCGGCGAGGCGGACATCCGGTTGCCGGATTTGAGCCTGGTGCGGTTTGATTCCCTGGGGGGCATGAGCGGGTACGCGCTCATGTACCTTGGGCTGGCGATCTGCGTGGTGGGCGCGGCATTTGGGCTGCTGCAGTACCGGCAGACGAAGGCGTTGCCGGTGCATGCGAGCATGTCGCGGGTGTCGAACACGATTTGGGAGACGTGCAAGACGTACCTGTTCACGCAGGGGAAGTTTCTGGCGGTGCTCTGGCTGCTGATCGGGGCGTGCATGGTGTATTACTTTGGATTCCTGGCGGGGCATGAGGGGCCGGACGGGGAGGCGCTGGGGTCGGGGAAGGTGTTCTTCAACGTGGTGGTGATCCTGGCGGCGTCGGTGCTGGGGATCATGGGGTCGTACGGGGTGGCGTGGTTTGGGATCCGGATCAACACCGTGGCGAATTCGCGGACGGCGTTTTCGGCGTTGCGGGGGAATCCGCTGGCGACGTTGGGGATTCCGTTGCGTTCGGGGATGAGTGTGGGGCTGTTGCTGGTGGCGGTGGAGTTGTTCTTCATGATCTGCATCCTGGTGTTCCTGCCGGTGGACCTGGTGGGGCCGTGTTTCATCGGGTTTGCGATCGGGGAATCGCTGGGGGCATCGGTGCTGCGGATCTGCGGCGGCATCTTCACGAAGATCGCGGACATCGGTTCGGATCTGATGAAGATCGTGTTCAAGCTGCCGGAGGACGATCCGAAGAACCCGGGTGTCATTGCGGACTGCACGGGGGACAACGCGGGGGATTCGGTGGGGCCGACGGCGGACGGGTTCGAGACCTACGGGGTGACCGGGGTGGCGTTGATCGCGTTTCTGGCGCTGGCGCTGGCGGCGAACCCGGTGATCTGCGGGACCTTGATCATCTGGCTGTTCGTGATGCGGTCCTTGATGATTCTGACCTCGCTGGGTTCGTATCTGATCAACGAGGTGATCAGCCGGAAGATGTTTGGCGGCAAGAAGGACTTCGATTTCGAGGCGCCGCTGACGCACCTGGTGTGGCTGACCTCGGCGGTGTCGATCGGAGTGACCTTTGTGGCCAGTTATGTGTTGCTGGCGCGGCAGTCGGGCGTTGATCCGAATTTGTGGTGGGTCCTTTCGAGCATCATCAGTTGCGGCACGGTGGCGGGGGCGTTGATTCCGGAGTTCACGAAGATCTTCACGAGCACGAATTCGCGGCATGTGAAGGAAGTGACCAACTGTTCGAAGCATGGCGGGGCCTCGCTGAACATCCTGTCGGGATTCGTGGCGGGGAACATGTCGGCGTTCTGGATGGGCCTGGTGATCATCCTGTTGATGCTGGTGTCGTACATGTTCTCGAAGAACCCGGCGCTGATGGTGATCATGCCGGAGCAGTTCGCGTTTGCGGCGCCGATCTTCGCCTTCGGGTTGGTGGCCTTCGGGTTCCTGGGGATGGGGCCGGTGACCATCGCGGTGGACAGTTTCGGGCCGGTGACGGACAACGCGCAGTCGGTGTATGAGTTGTCGCAGATCGAAGGGCGCGACGGCGTGAAGGACGAGGTGCGGAAGGAATTCGGGTTCGAGCCTGACTTCGAGAACGCCAAGTACCAATTGGAGAAGGGCGACGGGGCGGGGAACACGTTCAAGGCGACTGCAAAGCCGGTGTTGATCGGGACGGCGGTGGTGGGGGCGACGACGATGGTGTTCGGCATCATCATCCTGCTGGAGAACCTGTTTGGGAACGTCATCAGCCAGCTCAGCATCGTTCAGCCGGAGATCATCCTTGGGTTGGTGATGGGCGGATCGGTGATCTACTGGTTCACGGGGGCCTCGACTCAGGCGGTGGTGACGGGAGCGTACCGGGCGGTGGTGTACATCAAGAAGAACATGAAGCTCGATGCGAGCACGGCCTCGGACCAGGACAGCAAGGAGGTGGTGCGGATCTGCACGGAGTACGCGCAGAAGGGCATGTGGAACATCTTCATCGTGGTGTTCTGCTTCGCCCTGGCGCTGCCGTTCTTCAATCCGTACTTCTTCATCGGATACCTGATCGCGATCGCGTTCTTCGGATTGTTCCAGGCGATCTTCATGGCCAATGCGGGCGGGGCCTGGGACAACGCCAAGAAGATCGTCGAGGTGGACTTGCGTCAGAAGGGCACCGAACTGCATGCGGCCACGGTGGTGGGCGACACGGTGGGGGATCCGTTCAAGGACACCTCGTCGGTGGCGCTGAACCCGGTGATCAAGTTCACCACCCTGTTCGGCCTCTTGGCGGTGGAGATTGCCGTGACCATGACCAACCAGACGGCCAAGACGGTGTTTGGCGGGGTGTTCCTGCTGGTGGCGCTGGTCTTCGTGTACCGGTCGTTCTACGGGATGCGGATTCCGGACGAGGCCACCGAAGGGTAGGTTTGGGGGAAGGCTTCCGACTGGCGCGGGGTTCACCACCCAACCCGGGCCAGGTCGCGACGGGCGCCGTGCGTGAGCGCGGCGCCTCTTCTTTTGCTGGGAATCGCGAATGGGGAACGGGGGAATGGGGAATTGCGAATGGGTGCCTTCCAAGGATTGCGTTCGGGCTATTGGGCAGGGCGAAGAGGGGATGAGGTTCTGCTGAAGCCGGGACAACGAACGGGGAGGGAGGTTGCGTCGGGCCGCAGGGCGGAACCGCTCGCGTTGGGGGTGGGGAAGGGGGTAGGGAGGGGCATGTCCAGCGGCGCGCGATCCGGGGCGGATGGGGTGTTGAGGCGGCGGGGGTTCCTGTCGGTCCTGGCGGGTGTGGGAAGTGGCGTGGTAGCGGGGATGGGATGTCGGGAGGCTGGGGAAGGGAAGGTGTTGCGGTTGGCGCATGTGTTGGACACGAGGCATCCGGTGCATGCGGGGATGGAGCACATGGGCGAGGCGGTGGAGCGGCTTTCGGAGGGGCGTCTGCGGGTGCGGATTTACGCGGGGGGCCAGCTTGGATCGGAGCGTGAATTGCTGGAGTTGGTGCAGTTGGGGGCGCTGGACATGGTCAAGACCTCGGCATCGCCGATGGAGGGGTTCGTGCCTGGGATGGAAGTGTTCAGCATTCCGTATGTGTTTCGGGATGAGGGGCATTTGTGGCGGGTGCTGGAGGGTCGGGTGGGGCGGGCGTTGCTGGATCTGGGGGTGGACAAGCGGCTGAAGGGATTGTGTTACTACGACGCGGGGAGCCGGAGTTTCTACACCCGGGGGCGGCCGGTGATGCGGCCCGAGGATCTGAGGGGATTGAAGATCCGGGTGCAGAACAGCCGGGCGGCGATCCGGATGGTGGAGGCGATGGGTGGGGCGGCGACGCCGCTGGCGTTCGGGGAGCTGTACACGGCGCTGGACCAGGGGGTGGTGGACGGGGCGGAGAACAACCCGCCGAGCTTCCTGACCTCGCGGCATTACGAGGTGTGCCGGTATTACGCCCTGGACGAGCACACCAGCGTTCCGGATCTGCTGATGGTGGGGACGCCGACCTGGGAGCGGCTGGACGGGCGGGAGCGGGAATGGCTTGAGGCGGCGGCCGAGGTGTCGATGCGGTTTCAGCGGGAATTGTGGGCGGGCCGGACCCGGGAGGATCTGGAGACATTGGCCGGGGCAGGGGTGGAGATTCTGCATCCGGACAAGGTCAGGTTTCAGGAGGCGGTGCGCGGGTTGCAGGCGTCGTACCGGGGAACGGCGGCAGGGCCATGGATGGAGGCGATCCTGGAGCAGGGGTAGGGTGCCTGCATGGCGATGGACGCAAGCCATCCCGAATAGGATAAGCAGCCTGTAAAGCATAAAGCATTGTGGCAGGCCAATAGATGTTGACGCCACAGTGCTGGCCGGTACTCCAGAAAACCGCTTCGGGCTGCCGGGGGCGGACCTGATCACGGATCGTCACCACAAACCTCACAAACCTCAAACCTACGCGGTCAACAGTAACAGGACTGCCTTAGTATGAATGCTGGTCAACATCAATATGTCAGTCTTATTGAATATCGGATGATCGCCCCGCTGGACCGGTTGTCCCCGCGGTGGTGCCTCCCAACCCTCAACCGTCCTCACAAGCCCCAGAACGTTCGCCAGGGATTTGGGCCACCGGACGAATCGCGATTCCCGCATCGCGATTCGCCCAAGTCTGTGGGAAAGAAGGGGGCAACCCATGGAACGAGCGATGACGGTTTGGCGGGAACGGGTACAACGGGGGTTTGAGGGGATGCTGGCGCTGTTGATGGCGGTGCTGGTGCTGGATGTGTTGTGGCAGGTGATTTCGCGGTACGGGCTGGGCCGACCGAGCGCGTGGACGGATGAATTGGCGACGCTGCTGACCATCTGGGTGGCAGCCGTCGGGGCGAGCGTGGGGTTTGCGAGGGGGGCGCATCTTGGGGTGGATGTGCTGGTGGCGCGGATGCCGGAGCGGGCGCGGCTCTGGGTGGACGGGTTGGTGCACCTGCTGGTGGCGGTATTCGCATTGGGGGTGCTGGGTTGGGGCGGATGGGCGCTGGTATCGTTGACGCTGCTGACGGACCAGGTCTCGCCGGCCCTCGGGGTGAAAATGGGGCACGTGTATCTCGCGCTGCCACTGAGCGGGCTGGCGATCGCGGGGTTTGCGCTGGAGGGGGGATGGACGCGATGGCGACGGACACGGCGCGGGGCCGGCGCGGGGGAGGCGGCACGATGATCTCACCGGTGTGGGTGCTGGCGGCGGGGTTTGTGGCGCTGCTGGCGTTGAACGTGCCGGTGGCGGTGGCCATTTGCCTGGCGACGTGGCTGGCGGCGGTGGTGGCGATCGGCTCGCCGGAAATCGCGGCGGCGGCGCTGGCGGAGCGGATGGCGACCGGGGTGGGCAGTTTCTCGCTGCTGGCGATCCCGTTCTTCATCCTGTCGGGCTTGCTGATGGCGCGGGGCGGGGTGGCGCAACGCCTGATGGACCTGGCGGCGGCGCTGGTGGGGCGGTTCCCGGCCGGACTGGCTCAGGTGAATGTGATGTCCTGCATGCTGTTCGGATCGGTGAGCGGATCGGCGACGGCGGCGGTGTCGTCGATCGGGGGATTTCTGGTGCCGGAGATGGAGCGGCGGGGGTACCGGCGGGAGACGGGAGTGGCGTTGACGGTGACGGGGGCGACAACGGGGCTGCTGATTCCGCCGAGCAATATCATGATTGTCTATGCGCTGGCGGCGGGCGGGACGGTGTCGGTGGCGGCGCTGTTTGCGGCGGGGATTGTTCCTGGGCTGGTCTTTGGGACGGCGCTGATGGCGACGGCGTGGTGGACGCTGCGCGGGAGCGGGGCCGGGGCGGGGCTGGGGGTATTGGAACGACCGGCCGTGGGTCGGGCACTGGGGCGGGCGGCGTTGAGCCTGTCGCTGATCGGGGTGGTGTTGGGGGGGATCCTTGGCGGGGTATTTACGGCGACCGAGGCGGCGGCGGTGGCGGTGGTGTACGCAGGGACATTGACGCTGGGGGTGTACCGGGAGGTGCGTTGGCGGGAGCTGGCGGGGATCCTGGTTCAGGCCGGGATGACGACCGGAGTGGTGTTTCTGCTGATTGCGACATCGATGGCGATGTCATGGATCCTGGCGCTGGAAGACGTGCCGGCGAGGGCGAGCGCGTGGCTCTTGGGGATGGCAGGCAGTCCGGTGCTGGTGCTACTGGGGATGAACCTGCTGCTGCTGGCGGTGGGGACGTTCATGGACATGACGCCGGCGGTGCTGATTTTCACGCCGATCCTGGGTCCGGTGGCGGCGGAGCTGGGGATGGACCCGGTTCACTTCGGGATCATGCTGATCGCCAATCTATGCATTGGACTATGCACCCCGCCGGTGGGGACGTGCCTGTTTGTCGGCTGCGGGGTGGGAGGGGTGACACTGGGGCGGGCGAGTCGGGCTGCGGTGCCGTTTGTGGGGGCCTTGGGGTTGGCCCTGCTGGCCATCACCTATGTGCCGGGATTGTCACTCTGGCTGCCCGGGGTGCTGGGGATGCGATGAGGGGGGAGGCTGAGCGCGGGGAAGGATCAGGAAGCCGGGGTGCGGTCGGGGTTGGGATCCGGTGAGCGGCTTGGATGGCCTGGGAGCCATTGACCAGGTAGAGGAGTTCCTGGGCGGCGGACTTGAGGGATTCGGCCTGGGCATTGAGTTCTTCGGCGGCGCTGGCGCTTTCCTCGGCGCCGGCAGCATTTCCCTGGGTGATGCGGTCCACCTGGGCGACGGCATCGTTGATCTGGGCGATGCCCTGGCTTTGTTCTTGGCATGCGCTGGCGATTTCGGCGACGCGGTCGTCCACCTGACGGGCCTTGTCGAGGATTTCGGACAGGCGATCGGCGACCCTGCCTCCGACGCGGGCGCCGCGGGCGCTTTTATCGATGGCATCGCCGATACGGGTGGCGGTTTCGTTGGCGGCCTGGGCGCTGCGCTGGGCGAGGGAGCGGACCTCCTCGGCGACGACGGCGAAGCCCATGCCAGCCTCCCCGGCACGGGCGGCTTCGACGGCGGCGTTCAGGGCAAGGATATTGGTCTGGAAGGCGATCTCTTCGATGGTTTTGACGATCTTGGCGATGTTATCGCCGGCCTGCTGGATTTCGGCCATGGAGGTGGTGAGTTCGCGGACATCGGCGGTGCCGGAATCGGCGACCTCGCGGGCCTGGAGGGCGAGGGTTTTGGCGGCGCCGGCGCTATCGGCATTGCGCCGGGTCATGCTGGCCATCTGCTCGAGGGAGGCGCTGACCTCCTGGAGGGCGGCGGCCTGCTGGGTGGCGCCGTCGGCGAGGGACTGGCTGGCGCTGGAGATTTGGGAGGAGGCGGAGACGGTCTGGTCGGCGCCGCTGGAGAGGCGATCGGCGACGGAGCGGATGGGGCGGGTGATGGAGCGGGTGAGGAGGAGACCGAGGGTGATGGCAATGGCGCAGCCGAGGATCATGGCCACGACGCTGAGTCGAACGGTGGCGGTGGCCTGGCTGCTGGCGAGACGGGACTCCGACTCGGCGATATCCCGATTGATGCGGACCAGTTCGGCCAGGATGGAGTTGGCGGAGTCGGAGGCGTTACGGAGCATGCCGAGGGACTCCGACTCGAGTTCGGCGGTGAGTGCGGACACTTCGGCCACGACCGCGGAGATGCCATCGAAGTGACGGAAGACCTGCTGCATGGCCGGGACCATGGTTTGTTCGTAGAGGGCGAGGGCGTCCTCAGCTTGATGGGCGACGATGTGCTGCCGGATGGCGCCGACGGTGGCGTGGAAGGTGCGATGGGCTTCGCCGATGGCCTGGATTTCCCCGGCCAGACGAGGGTTTGAGGTTTGGAAGGTGGAGAGCCAGCGTCCGGCATTGCAGGCGGTGGGATCGTCGCCACCCTCGAAC
>JAHCBA010000074.1 GCA_019634625.1 Verrucomicrobiia bacterium | reverse complement strand
CCTCGATTCCGGTGGTGGGTAAGAGCCTGTCTGGAAACTGGAAGGGGCCCCATGAAACGTGGTCCTCCGATGCCACACTTTGCGATCGTCGCACCTCGCCCCACCCCTCCGGGATGCACGGCCCGGCTCAGCGTCGCCGCCGGCGGGCCGGCGCCGCGTAGTAACCACCGCGACCCACCGGTCCGCCCCGGACCCGGCCCGTCGGCAACGACGTCCGCCGCCCCTCATCGAGGACCACCGAGTATTGGTAATCGAAGCCCTCGAGTTTCACCCGCTCGATCCGCTGGCGGATGTACCGTTCGATCGCCGCCACCCTGGGCGCGTCCTCGGTCAGCATCAGTGTGAACGCATCCCCGCTGGCCCGGGCCCGGCCCGTGCGCCCGATGCGATGCACGTAATCCTCGGGATGCTCGGGCACATCGAAATTGATCACGTGCGTGACGTCCGCGATGTCCAGGCCGCGCGCCGCGATGTCCGTTGCCACCAGCACCTCGTAGCGCCCCTCCCGGAACCCGCTCAACGCCTGTTCCCGTTCCTTCTGCGTCCGGTCGGAGTGAATGACAGCCGCCTTGTGCGATGCCTGCCGCAACATCCGCAGAACGCGGTCCGCGCCCCGCCGGGTGCGGCAGAACACGATCGCGCTCTCCCAATGCACATTCTCCAGCACCGCCAGCAGCAGTTGTTGCTTTTGCGCCTCCGCCACCGGGTAGAGCACGTGCTTTACCGTCTCCGCCGGCGACCGGCGTTGCCCGATCTCGATGGTCACCGGATCGTGCATCGCCCATCGGATCAGCCCCTCGATCTCCGGGGGCACGGTCGCCGAGAAGAGCGACGTCTGTCGCTGCCGCGGGCACTCTCCCACGATGCGCCGGACGTCCGGCAGAAATCCCATGTCGAGCATCCGATCCGCCTCGTCCAGCACCAGATGCGTGACTCCCCGCAAATTCACCGCCCTTTGGCGCAAATGATCCAGCAACCGGCCCGGCGTCGCCACCACCACGTCCACGCCCTTCCGAAAGGCCTCCCGCTGGCGCTCGTACCCGACGCCCCCGTACACCACGACCATCCGCAACCGGGTGAACCGGGCCAGCGTACCCAGCATTTCCTCGGTCTGAACCGCCAGTTCCCGCGTGGGCTCGAGCACCAGCATTCTTGGCCCCGGCGCCGGTTCCCCCAGCATCTGCAGGATGGGCAACCCGAATGCCGCCGTCTTCCCCGTCCCCGTTTGCGCGGATCCAATGACGTCGCGCCCTTCAAGGATGCGCGGGATCGCCTGCATCTGAATGGGGGTGGGCTCCGTGTACCCGCAGGCGCGAATCGCTTCCAACATCGACGCGCCCAGGCCAAGTTTCGTGAAAGGCACGGGCCCTTCTACCGGGTTCGCCGAGCCGCGCAAAGCCCGGAGACGCCGCCCTCGTCGCGTCCCGTGCATCCCGGAGTTGTGGGTGAGAAGGCAGCGAATCGGAGGGACGAGCTCCGCGAGTCCTCAACCCAACGCTCCACACCGTTGCGGCCTCATGGAACTCCGCCCTCCGAAGCGCCGCTCAGCGGAGTTCCCTCCTCAACCACCACTCCGGGATGCACCGCGTCGCGTGCCGAACGGGACACCTTTCCGGTCTTCGACACTCCTTTGGACCGCCAACAGCTCGTTCTCGAAACCGGATGCACCATTGATATTGATAGAGTGCCCGGCATTGTACTATTGACCGTTTCATATAGTACGCCCGGCATTTTGCTGTTGACGACCCACGACACCTTTTCCCCAGTGGCCCGATAGGAATCCTGGAAAGCACGAGGGTGTAGAGGGTGTAGTGTGGCGTCATCAATGAAATGCCTGTCCTGATGCCGTGATGCGTCATTTGAGCGGTGAGCGGTGCGGCAACCGTGTGTTGGCTTCGGCGGCGATCCGGCCACCACGGGTGCGGGAGGGGCGGGGCGCCTGGCGTTGGGAGAGACATGCGGCTGCCGATCCCCGCAAACGACCGACAGGACGGTTCTGAGGGCAATGGAGTTGTCGGACTCGATGAGGATCCAGCTCTCCCCCGTTCGGTGTTCCGGCTTCAGCCGGCCCTGGCAGCCCCGGTTCGCTTCTCGAAGCCCGGACCCCGACACGTCACAACTTGGAGACGCAACGCCCGACCACCACTCAGAGATTGCTTCGCCGTCCGGTCAGTGGCATGCGGCGGGAAGCCATGAGCCGATCAACCGCCTCCCGCCTTGCCGGTGTCGCCCTTGCCGTTGCCCTTGCCATTCCTTCCGCCCCATCCGGCACCCTTTATGTCCATCCTTCGCGCGGGACTGACACCGCGGTTGGAAGTTCCGATGCCCCGCTCCGGACCCTGGAGACCGCACTCCAACAGGCGCGTCAAGCCGCCCGTCCGGCGTCCATCGTTCTCGCCGAAGGACGCCATGAACTCGCGGCGCCGCTCGACCTGGGACCCGATGACACCGGCCTCACGCTCATGGCGGCCCCGGGCGCTGCACCTGTGGTGAGCGGTGGGCAACGCCTGTTGGGCTGGAAACCGGATCCCGACCGGCCCGGCCTCTGGACAACCATCCTTCAGGATGTCCAACAGGGGCGCTGGTATTTCCATCAACTCTTCGTCAATGGAGAGCGGGCCCCGCGGGCACGCACCCCGAACGAGGGATTCCTTCGCGCCCGCGGCCCGCTCGGCACCAACAGCCCCATCGCCCTTCCCTTTCATCCCGGCGACCTCAGATCCGAGTGGGCCCAATTCCCAGACGCCCGGCTCGTCATGCTCATGAAGTGGACCGATCTCCATGTGCCAATTCGTTCCATCGACGCCGGAACCCACGTCGCCCACCTCGCCGGCGGCCCGCGTCCCTACTGGATGAACGAAAATGACGCCCGCTACTGGGTCGAGAATGTCCCGGACGCCCTCGATGCCCCGGGCGAATGGTACCTGGACCGCGCCACCGGCAAGCTCTCATACCTTGCCCCCGACGGACTCAACCCCAATCAGGCGGTCGTCGTGGCTCCACGCCTGACCGAACTCGTCCGGGTCACCGGCGATCCCACCTCCGCACGCACCGCCGACCGCCTGACCTTTCGCGGGATCACCTGGACCGAGACGGACTACGCCATGCCCGCCGACGGTCTGATCTCCCCCCAGGCTGCCGTTCCCGTTCCCGGCGCCTTTCGCGTCACGTTCGCGGCCGACGGCCTGATCGAGTCATGCCGGTTCCTCAATCTCGGCGGCTACGCCCTGGAACTCGGCCGCGGCGCCCAACACTGGCGCATCGCCGGCAATGAGATCCGCGGCTCCGGCGCCGGCGGGTTGCGCCTGGGCGAACCCGGCGACCGCGAACCCGACGCCCTGTCCGCCTGCCACAGGCACACCGTCATCGACAATCACCTCCATCAACTCGGCCGCATCTTTGCCCCCGCGGTCGGTCTCATCGTCTTCCAGTCCGGCGGCAACCGAATCGCCCACAACCGCATCCACGACCTCTACTACACCGCCATCTCCGTCGGTTGGAACTGGGGCTACCGGGAAACGCCATGCCGGGACAACCTCATCGAGTTCAATCACCTTCACGACGTCGGCCAGGGTCGCCTCAGCGACATGGGCGGCGTCTATACCCTTGGCCCCCAGCCCGGAACCATCGTCCGCAACAACCTCATTCACGACGTCATCAGCTACGACTACGGCGGGTGGGGACTTTACACCGATGAGGGCAGCACCGGGATCGTCATGGAGAACAACGTGGTGTACCGCTGCAAGAGCGCCGGCTTCCACCAGCACTACGGACGCGACAATCTCATTCGGAACAATATTTTTGCCTTCAACCGCGAGAACCAGCTCATGCGCACCCGGGACGAGGACCACACCTCCTTCCGGCTGACCCATAACATCGTCTATTTCGACTCCGGCCAGCTCCTGGGCAGCTCCTGGCGCAACAACCGTTTCATTCTCGATCACAACCTTTACTTCGATCGCCGGGCGGGCAGCGACCCCGCGGCCTTGCGCTTCGCCGGAGGCACCTGGTCCGAGTGGCGCGCCCGCGGTCACGACGCCAACTCGCGGATTGCCGACCCGCTTTTCGTGGACCCGGACCGGGACGATTTCCGTCTGCGCCCCGAATCCCCCGCACTCGCCGTCGGATTCCGCCCCATCGACACCAGCCGCGTCGGACCGCGCCCGGGCCCGCGCCCGGGGTCAGATCTCTGATTTTGACAATTGCGCCGGCTTCGGGGCTCCACGGTGTCAAATGTCAAATTCAGAGATGCGACCCCGGAGTTTTCGAGGCCGCAGGGGTGTGGAGCCTTGGGTTGAGGTCTCGCGGAGCTGGTCCCTCCGGTTCGCAACCTCCTCACCTGCAACTCCGGGGAACTTCACCTTGCAATTCTCCGGCGACAGCGGAGGCTCTCCGCGCTCTTTGAAACCACCGGTCAAGTGACCGGTCGGAACATTTTCCAGCGTCAGGGAACCCCGTGGGAATCGGGGACGGTTGCGCCACTGTGACGGGCTACGAACTCCAATTGGACCACTGCCGGACCATTGCCGAAGGCGGGAAGGTCGGAGCAAGGCACGATGCCCGAAGTCAGGATACCGGCTGGAACATGCTCATCTCGGCGCGCCTCGCGTGAGGCGGCCGACTTCTCCGCAAAGAGAAGGATGAGGCCAGTTCGTCCGGCTGCGCCCCCGGGTGCCGCCGCGATGAAACTTCACGGTTTGCGCCTTCCTTCGTGATTTGCCGGAGGAAGGCGTTTGTGTTTCCGGGCCGCGCGGCCCGGCGGGCGCCTCCCCGGTCTGGTCTCCCCGTAACCCTGGACGCTCCACCCCGCACCTCGGGGCGGACGATCCTCCGCAGGCAGACCCGACCCATGAACCCCCAATCCCTCCGATTCCACACGCTCACCCTCGCCCTGGCAGCAGTGGCCCTCACGCCCCGCGCCGCCGCGGCAACGCTCGACGACATCCAGTTCTGGACCGGCAGCGGCCTCCACCGTGCCGCCCTGGTGATCGACTGGAAAACCGACGATACGCCGTCCTCGCTGGTCTGGGGCTTTCGCTGGGACGGCGAAGCCTCCGGAATGGACATGCTCCTGGCGGTGGTCGCCGCGGACTCCCGGCTCTTCGCGCACCTGGGACAGTTCGACTGGGGCACCGCCCTGCTCGGGGTTGGATATGACCTCAACCATGACGGCGCTTTCGCCGTGGAACCCGGCCTCTCGTTCGAAGGGAGCGGCCTTTCCTGGAACGTGGGATCCGGCGCGGCCAACGATTCACGGACGGCGGTGGGTGGCGCGGATCTTTACCGCGAGGGTTGGAACACCGGGTTCTGGTCCTATCACCTGCGCGGGTCGTCTTCCGGGGACTGGGAAGGGGCGGTGACCGGCGCGGCAGGGCGTTCGCTCGCCGACGGGGTTTGGGACGGCTACAGCTTCGCGCCGGGCTTCGTCGGGTTGGCGCCCTCCGAGCCGGTGGCAGCCCTGGTGCCGGAGCCAGGCATGCTCTCCCTGCTGGCCTTTGGATCCCTGATCCTCGCATGCACGCGCCCTCGACGCTCCTGACCCCTGGCCCGGTCCGCCTGGGGATCCTGGGAATCTCGATCCTGCTCGTCCACGCCGGACCGCCGGGCGCAGCCGGCTACGGCGTTCCCACCCCGCACGCCGTGGAGGTGATCGCGTGGGAAGGTCCGTTCGGCCCGGCGCCCTACGACGATCCCCTCGCCGCCCTCGGGCCGCCCGCAACCGAATTCCTCGACCCGTTCCGTCCCGGCACCCTGCGGCAGGTGAGCCTCGTTGAACCGCCGTTTCACCTGGGACCCGACGGCACCACGAAGTTGATCACCACGATCCAGGAGGGCGGGTCGCTGATCGTGCGGTTCGAGCAACCGGTCTTGGACGACCCCGCCAACGCCTACGGGATCGACTTCCTGGTGTTCGGGAATGCCTTCTACGGCGCGCGCGGGATGGTCGGTGACGGCGCCGACCTGGGCAGGGTGAACCTGTCGGGGGAGGCCTTCTTCGAACCAACCCATGTCTCCGTCAGTCCCGGGTACTCCGGCCGGCCCGGAGAGGACCCCGACGACTGGCGGTCGTGGGCCTGGTACCGGTACGAAAACGGTCCGTATGCGGACACCGCCTTCCCGACCCAGGCGTTCCGGTGGGATCGTCAGGCCGTCGCGTGGAGCGGAACGCTCATGGACTTCGCCAAGCCGGTGAATCCCGCCCTCGCCCCGCTGTTTCTGGCCGGCGCCGGGACGTTGCCGACGGTGGCGGACGCCATCGACCTCTACGATGGCGCCGGTGGCGGCACGGGTTTCGACCTCGCCGAATCGGGCTTCGCACACATCCAGTACGTCCGGATCGAGGCGTTGCCCGGCTACGGCGGGGGCGAAATCGATGCCTTCGCCGCGACCCGTCCGATGGCCTTGGGGGACAGCCTCACCGTGGCGCCCGGAAATCTCGGGCAGGGCCCGGCGACCCTTCGGTTCAAACATCCGTCGGACACCATGCCCGTCGCCCTGACGCTCCGTTTCACCGAACTGGACGGGGTCCTGCGCGTCGCCACGCAACCCTTGGAAGACGCGGCCCCGCCCACGCCTCCGCCCGGCGACGTCGACGTCGTGGCCGGAGCGCTCATCGAACTGCAACCGCTCGCGGCAGCCGAATTGCCCCGGCATCAGGCGGAGCTGCACATGGCTCCGGCTTCGCGCTATGCCGGCTCCGGAGACGACCTGCAACTCCTGCGGTGGGATCAGGATCACTGGCAGCCGGAACCGTTCCACTACCATCCGGACACCCGGATGGTCGCAATGTCCGGGGCCTTCACGGCCGGCCGTTACGTTTTGGTCCGGCGCTCACTCCTCCCACCTGGGTCCCTGTTCATGGGGCGCGATGAGGAGGGAGCGTACCTCCGGTTCGAAGCCGTGGCCGGTCAGGCGTACACCCTGGAACGGACCACCGCCTGGTCGGCCTGGACAGAGGTTGCCCAGATGGCACCCGGCGACGGCACGCCCGTGACCTGGCGTGACCCCGATCCCCCGGGGGGCGCGGCGTTCTACCGGGTCCGGCAGGACGGGCCTTGAACGGCCATGCACCCCATTCCTTCCCCCGGGAGGCGCTGTCACGGGAGAACACGCCGGCACCCGGCCTTCACCCTTGTCGAACTGCTGGTGGTCATCGGCATCGTCGCCCTCCTCACCAGCCTCCTCCTGCCGGCCTTGGCGCGGTCCAAGGACCGGACCCGCAGCGTGGCGTGTCTCGGCAACCTCCGTCAGATGGCCATCGCGGCAGAGGCCTACACGCTGGCCCACGACGACGCCTACCCGATCGCGTATTACACGCTCGTCCAGGACGGCGTGACGGTGGCCCAGGCATGGGACCTCACGACCCGCTTCGAGAATCCGCCCCGGGTGGTGCCCGGCCTGCTCTGGGAAGGGGAAGGCACGGAACAGGTCCAGCAATGCCCGTCCTTCCGCGGCCCCGCCAACTGGCTCGATGACCCCGTCACCGGCTACAACTACAACACCAGCTACCTCGGCCGGGGTCAGTTTGAGTCCATCCCCTCCCCGGCCCGTGCCGCCTGGGTCAAGCAACCCGCCGGGACCGTGGTGTTCGGCGACGGGCAGTACGCCGGCGGCGCCAACAAGTTCATGCGCGCCCCGTGGCCCAGCCCGGGGGATGCGGGCTTCCGCGGACGCTGGTCCGGCACCCAGGGATTCCGCCACACCGGCCGCAGCAACGCTTCCTTTGCGGACGGCCACGCGGCCTCGTTGCAGCGACGACACACAGACAATGCCGACGGCACCGACCGGGTGGCCCCCGGGACAGGTTTCCTTTCCCCCGACAACAGCCTCTATGACTGGGAGTGAGAACCCGGGCCCGGAACACGATCCGTCCCGGTGCCCTCTATGCGGCGGGCCCAACCACTGCCAGCAATGCACCCAGGATCCCTACAAGGGCCCCTGCTGGTGCTTCAGGGAAACCATCCCCGAAGCGCTCCTCGCCCTGGTGCCTGTCCCCTTGCGCAAAGCCGCCTGCATCTGCCAGGCCTGCCTCCGCGCCTTCCATGACGCGACCCGCCCGGAACCGCCCGTGGTCGTGCCGATGCCGGGCGACTTCTATTGGGAGAACGGCAGGGTCGTGTTCACCGAGGCCTACCTGCGTCGCCGGGGGCTTTGCTGCCGGAACGGCTGCCGGCATTGCCCCTACGGGTACAAGGCGCCCCGGCACGACCCATCCCCGTCCCCTTGCCCCGGGACGACCCTGTAACAGCCCTAAACTTCGTGCATATGCACGAAGTTTAGGGCTGTTTTATGCCCGGTTCCGTTCCTTCCCTCAGTGCAGGGCCAGCAGCAGGGTCAGTCCCGCCCCAAGACTCCCCAACGTCACCGGAATGCCGTACCGCGCGTATTCCCAGAATCCGACCTCGCAATGGCCGCGTGCGGACTCGACGACAATCAGGTTCGCCACCGATCCCAGCAGCGTGAGATTGCCCCCGAAGGTCGTCGCCAACGCCATCACCTTCCACATCAGCGCCGGATCCTGGAAGGCCAGGAGCCATCGCCCGGCAACCAGCACGAAGGGGACATTGGAGAAGACATTCGACCCGGCGACCGAGAACCACGCCAGATTCCAGGCCTGTGAGGTGGCCGTGCCGCCAAACACCCCGCTCAAACCCCGGTAAAGCCGTTCCGGCAATCCCGTGTCGTTCAACCCCTCGACCACCACGAACAGCGCCGCAAAAAAGACCAGCAGATGCCAGTCCACCCGTCGCAGGACTTCATGCGTGTCCCGCCGTGCCAGCACCATCACCAGCGCCCCGCCCGTCAACGCCGTCCACGCCAGGTGAAATCCCATCAGAAATCCTGAAAACACAAACACCAGCCCCGCCGCCGCCAGAACCAGCAGCCGACGGTCCACCGGCTCGCCCGTTCCCTCCTCCTTCCGGGCGATCGTCAAGCCGCGCAACTGCCGCGCAAACCCGATCCGCAGTATGGCGTACTGAATCAGCAAGCCCACCGCGGCGACCGGGATCAGCGCACCCGAGAAGTCCCGGAACGCGAGCCCCGACATCTGGCCGATCAGCATGTTCTGCGGATTACCGACCAGCGTGGCCACGCTCCCGATGTTCGCACTCATCGCCAGGGCCAGCAGGTACGGCGGCAACGGCAAACCGCCCCGCACCACCACCCGCACCACCAGGGGCGTCAGCATCAGACAGACGGTGTCATTGACCAGCAGCGCCGAAAGCACACCCGAGGCCAGGATCAGGTACAGCAGCAGGCGTTGGGGCGTGCCCGCCACCCGCAACACCCAGTCGGCCGTCCACCCGAAAAAGCCCGCCATGTCGAGGTACGCCGCGATCAGGCTCATGCCCAGAAGCAGCACCAGCGTGTTGTAGTCCACGGCGCGATAGACCTCGTCCGGGGTCATCACCCCGCACACCACCATCAGCACCGTCCCCAGCAACGCCGCCGCCGGGCGATTCAACGGCAGGATCTTGAGCCTCCGGCCGCAGATCAGAAGGTAGGTGAAGGCGAAAATCGCAATGGCGGCGATCTCGTGCGGAAGGTCGGTCATGGAAGGCCCCAGGGCCCGGCCGGCATCGAATCCCCTTCCCCAGCCCAACGCAACCTCATTGCCGGCCCAGGACGGCGGGCGCATCCCAGGATCCTGGAACGTGCCCAAGCCACCCCTCGTGGGGACTCGTGGAACCCGGCCCTCCGAATCGCGTCTCCTCACCGGCTTGCCGCGGCGCGGGGCGATCGATACGGTGCGCGCCGTTCATGAGGGAGGTACTCGTTATCGGCCACCGGAATCCAGACCCGGACGCGGTGTGTTCCGCGATCGGGTATGCAGAGTTCAAGCGCCGCACCGGCCTCCTGGACGCCGTGGCCGCCCGGTGCGGCGACACCAACGAACGGATTGATTTCATCCTCCGGACGTTCGGTCTCCCGGCACCGCGGTTCGTGGCCGACGTCTCCCCCCGGGTGGGTGACGTGATGGAGACCAATGTGCTCAGCGTGAGCCCGGACGCGACGGTGACCGAGGCGATGACGCTGATGGACAACGCCAGCATCCGGGTGCTGCCCATCCTCGACGGACAGCGCCGGTGCCGGGCCCTCGTGTCGGTGTTCAAGTCCAGCAAGTTCTTCTATCCGGCGGAGGGGCGACCGTTCGACTCGCGGCGGGTGATGGGCAGCCTGCGCGGCCTGACCCGCGCCCTGCGGGGAAGGATGCTGTGCGCCTTCGAGCCGGACCGGGAGGACGACCTCACCATGATGATCGGGGCGATGAGCCGGACGTCCTTCGCGGCCCGCCTCGACCGCAACCCGCCCGAGAAACTGCTGGTGCTGGTGGGCGACCGGGTGGACATCCAGCAACTGGCCGTCTCCGCCCGCGTTCGGGCGCTGGTGGTGACCGGGGGACTGGCGGTGACGGACGAGATCGTCGAGGAGGCCCGCCGGAACGAGGTTTCCCTGATCGTGTCGCCGGTGGACACTGCGACCACCGCCATGTTGTGCCGCGCGGCGATCCCGGTCCGCCACTTGCAGGACGAACACTTCCTGTCGTTCCACCGGGACGAACCGCTGCGCCGGGTGCGGGAGATGGCGACCAGTTCGGGGTTTCCGGCCTTTCCGGTGGTGGACGACGACCGGCGGGTGGTCGGGATGCTGACCAAATCGGATTTCCTCAAGCCGGTGGAACGGCAGTTGATCCTGGTGGATCACAACGAGCTGTCCCAGGCCGTCGCCGGAGCGGACGAGGTCGAGATCATCGAGATCATCGATCACCATCGGATCGGGGCGCTGCGGACGCGCCAGCCCATCCTTTTCCGGAACGAACCGGTGGGCTCCACCAGCACCATTGTCGCCGACTGTTTCTTTCGGTACGGGGTCGAATTGCCGGCCGCGATCGCCGGGGTGCTCCTTTCCGGGTTGGTGGCCGACACCCTGAACCTGACCTCGCCGACCACCACGGCGCGGGATGCGGAGATCCTGGCCCGCCTCGAGGAACGTTCGGGCGTCCGGGCCCGGGAGTTCACCGAACGGCTGTTCGAATCCGGCTCGATCCTGGTGTCGCATCCCCCGGAAACGGCGATCGTCTCGGATTGCAAGGAGTACGCCGAAGGGGAGCTGAAGTATTCGGTGGCCCAGATTGAGGAGATCGGGTTCGACAATTTCCGTCGCCGCCAGGACGCCGTTCGCGCCGCGGTCGGCCATTACCGGCGGTCCCACGGTTACTTCTTCT
The DNA here is from genome assembly GCA_019634625.1 of Verrucomicrobiia bacterium. NCBI lineage: Bacteria > Pseudomonadati > Verrucomicrobiota > Verrucomicrobiia > Verrucomicrobiia bacterium. The sequence continues at coordinate 6,525 of JAHCBA010000074.1, read as the reverse complement.
CGGCGCTGCTGGTGACGGATGTGGTCGAGCAGACCTCGCTGCTGGTGATCGACGGCGACCCCGACTTCCTGAAGACCATCGATTACCCGGAGGTCGAGCCGGGACTGTACGAGATGGCGGGAATCGTCTCGCGGAAGAAGCAGTTGCTGCCCTACCTGACCCATCAACTCGCCCGCTGCCCGGCCTTGGATCGCGGGGCCGGACGCGGAAACCTTCAGTAGGAAAGCACCCGGTCGAGGAAGCGTCGGACCTGGGGTGCGGTCGGATGGTCGAGCATCTCCGCCACCGGACCGTGGGCGGGGATGCCCCCGTCGCCCACGAAGGCGATATGATCCGCGACCCGGCGCGCGAATCCCATCTGATGCGTGACCAGCACAATGTCGCGTCCCTCGGCCCGAAGCTCCGCAATCATGTCGAGCACCTCCGCCGTCATCTCGGGATCGAGGGCCGAAGTGGGTTCATCGAGGAGCAGCCAGCGGGGACGGATCGCGACCGCCCGGGCGATGGCCACACGCTGCTGCTGGCCGCCGGAAAGCTGGGCGGGACGTTTGGCGGCATGCGCCTCGAGCCGGAAGCGGACGAGCAACTCCATGGCCTGGTCCCGCGCGGCGCCGGGTGCCAGGCCGTGGACCCGCTCCAGCGGGAGGGTGATGTTCTGCAAGGCCGGGAGATGGGGGAACAGGTTGTGAGCCTGGAAGACAAAGCCGGTTCGCGCCCGGTGGCGGTGCAGTTCCGCAGGGCTTTCGAAGGGGATGGGCGCTCCGTCGAGTTCGATCCATCCGGCCGAAGGATGTTCCAGCCCCCCCAGCAGCCGCAGCAGGGTCGATTTGCCCCCGCCCGACGGGCCGATCAGGACGAGTGCGCGAGTCTCCGTCAGTTCGAGGTCCACGCCGTCGAGGACCGCATGACGGTCGAAATGCTTGGCCAGTTCGCGAAGCCGGAGGCGCATGGCGTCAGGTGTCGAAGTGGGCGCGACCCTCGAGATACCGGGCCCACAGGGAGAGCGGAAGCGTCAGGACCAGATAGCCGGCCGCCAGGGGGAGATAGCTCTCCAGCGTGCTGTACGTGAGGGCGTTCACCTGCTGGGCGTTCAGGGTGAATTCCCCGATCCCAATCACCGACAGGAGCGACGAATCCTTGATCAGCGAGGCGAACTGGCCGGTGACCGGCGGCAGAATCTGCCGGAGCGCCTGGGGCAGGACGACGAAGCGATAGGTCTGAACCCGGCTCAGCCCGATCGCCCGGGCCGTCTCCCATTGCGACTTCCCCACCCCGTCGATCCCCGCGCGAACGATCTCGGAAAGGTAGGCCCCCGAAAAGATCGAGAGCGTGAGCACCCCCACCAGGATGCGGTGCTCGATCCGGAATGCCGGAGCGACGACGTAGAAGAACAGGAGGATCTGGACCAGCAACGGCGTGCCTCGAATCAGCTCGACGTACAGCCGCGCCAGGGCGCGTGCCGGTAGAAACGAACCGCGGGCCAGCAATGCGGTGACCACGCCAATTCCCGTGCTCGCCGCGAGCGCGGCGGCGGCCAGGCCCACCGTGGTAAGCCATCCCTGCCAGAACAAGGCGCGGTACCGCCACGGTGCCGACCAGTTCCAGTCATACTGAAGCTGCTGGAACGCGAAGTTGAACACCAGCGCCAGCAGGCCCCCCATGAGCGAAAGGTGGAATCCCCACCGCAGCATCGAGGGAGGACGTTCCATCGTCGGGAGCGGAATCACACGCCTCGCGCCTCAGAAGTAGAACGGCAGCCCGAGTTCCTCGAAGGCGTCCTTCTGCTCCTTCAACCAGCGCTCCCCCAACCCTTCAAAGCCGCCCTCGCGCCGGTAGGCCTCGAGGAAGCCGTTCACCTGCTGACGCAGGGCATCGTTCCCCTTGCGGATCCCGATGGCCCATTGCTCGGTCTGGAACGGATCGAGCAGCGCCCGCGTGGTGCCCTCGTTGCGCCGCCAGTGCTGGAAGACGGACATCCGGTCGTAGAGGAAGGCGTCGGCCTTGCCCTGGACCACTTCCAACACCGCCGCCGCTTCGTGGTCCAGGACCAGAAGTCGGGCCTCCCGGAAGCGGGCCGCCGCGTAGGTGTGGCCTGTGGTGCCCTTCTTGACCGCCACCACCCGGCCCGGCCGGTCCAGATCCGCCGCCGACTCCACGGGCGCCTCACGGCCCACCAGCAGGCAGAGGCCCGTCTCGAGGTACGGCTCCGAGAAGTCGATCGATTCGGCCCGTTCCTCGGTGCGGGTCAGCGACGACAGGATGAGATCGATCTTCCCGGTCTTGAGGGCGGGAATCAGACCGTCGAAGGCGATGTCCTCGATCCGCAACTCCCGCCCCAGCGCCCCCGCCAGGGCACGGGCCAGATCCACGCTGATTCCCGCGGGACGGCCCTGTTCATCCTTCATCTCGAACGGCGGATACCGAAGCTCCATCCCCACCACCAACGGCCGCTCTTCCCCGGATGGCACGCAACCCGCAGCCAAAAGGCCGGCGGCCACTACGCCCAGGAAGGCGCGGCGCCCAAGGTGGGAACGCACACCCGCAGCGTCCCGGGGCGCGAAGGACCTGGAACGGTTGCGAAGGACGGCGCGAACCTTGACTGCCACGCCGCATGAAACCACACGCCGGCCGCGGTCATCAACCCGAGGTTCCGCTGCACCCCCTTCGTGTGGCGTCCGGCGCAACGAATTCCGCCACCCCGCGCTAGACGAAGCGCGTCCGACCCGGCATCGCCATCGGCTCGGGTTCGAACTTCGTGTCCCAATCCTCGATGGGGGGCACGAGGACCTGCTGGGAATTGAGGATCATGTCCCAGGTGATCTTCTGCCCCGTATAGGCGGCGCTTCGGCCCAGGATGCCCAGCAGCGTGCTGGTGGCCATCCACTCGCCGTCATTGATGGGCTTGCCGGCCCGGATGCTGGCGAACAACTCGTCGTGCTCCACCTGGTACATGTTCGGCCGCGGCCCCTGGTATCGCCAGGGGCGCTCCCCGGTGATCGAAGGCCCCCGACCGTCGATGGTCGCGGTTCCCTTCGTCCCCAGAACCACCAGGTTGTTCTCCCCGTAACACCCCGGAATCTGCCGTTGAGCGAGAAAACCCAGCGTCCCGTTGTCCCAGGCGTAATTCGCCTCGATGTGGTCGTAGATGTTCCCGCCGTGCGCCGGGATCTGCCGGCCGCCCACCGCGGTGGCCGACGCCGGCATGCGATCCTGCATGGCCCAGGCCAGCCAGTCGCAGGTATGCACCGCCTGCTCGACAAACCCGTCGCCACTCAGCCAGTTGAAGTTGTACCAGTTGCGGATCATCCACTCGATGTCGGTGATCCCCGCCGGGCGCGATTCCGCCGGCGGCATCGGCTTCACCGGGCCGGTCAGATAGGTCCCGTACAGCGCCCGGATCTCCCCGATCTGGCCGTCGTGAATCCGCTTGAACAACTCGCGCAACGGATAGTCGTAGCGCCAGCAGAAGCCGGCCACGATCGCCAGCGACCGTTCCCGCGCCAGACGGGCCGATTCCAGCACCGACCGGACCCCCGGCGCGTCCGTGGCCATCGGCTTCTCGCAGAACGTGTGCTTCCCCGCCTCGACCGCCGCCCGCAGATGCACCGGCCGGAAGCCCGGTGGCGCAGCCAGCAGCACCACATCCACCCCGGAAGCGATCACCTTCTGGTAGGCATCCAGCCCTACGAACCGATTCTCCGGCTTCACCTGGACCCGGTCTTCTCCCACCTCGCCAACGACCGAGCGAAGAGAGCCCTGGATCGCCCGCTCGAAGACATCCCCCATCGCCGTCAACTGGCTGTTCGAATCCGCCGCCAGGGCCTGGGCCGCCGCCCCCGTGCCGCGTCCACCACAGCCCACCAGGCCGATCTTGATCGTGTCGCCCGGCGATATGGCCCGGGCCCTCGAAGTCAGCATGCGGGGTGCCGCCACGGCGGAGACCAGGGCCGCCGCCGTCGAGGCCTTCAGAAAGTCGCGGCGCGTGGCCGGGGAAGAGGAGGATTCGTTCACGGGTCGTAACGCTGTTCCGCTTCCCCTAGTGAATTCCCCGCAAGGAGTCAACCTCGCCGGGACATTCCCCCTCGAACCCAACGAACGTCCACGTCCTCCAATCCTCGGTCCGGGACCGTCCCCTGGCGCCCCCCTGATACACCGGTTCCCATCCGGTATCCGAGTCGCCGGGCCTGTCTGAAAACTGGAAGGGGCCCTGCGACGAGGGATTTTGGCATGGGCCATGGAGGCGAGGCCGGCACAGGCCAATAGAACCGTCGCCCGAAGGGTTTTCAGACAGGCTCCTAGATCTGCTCGAAGTAGCGCCGCTTCTCCCAGTCGGTCACGGCGTCGTCGAAGGCCTGCTGCTCCAACCGGGCATGACGCACATAGAAGTCCACCACCGCGTCCCCGAAGGCGGTTCGCGCCAGACTGGAACGTTCAAAGAGGTCCGTGGCGTCGCGGAACGTCGCCGGCAGGCGCGGCAGCCGCACGTCGGTGTAGGCGTTGCCCCGGTACTCCTCCCCGCAGTCGAGCCCCTCCTCCATTCCCGCCAGCGCGCCCGCCAGCGTCGCCGCCAGGGCCAGATAGGGATTCGCATCCGCCCCCGGCATCCGGTTCTCGATCCGAAATGACTTCCCGTGACCCACAATCCGGAACCCGGTCGTCCGGTTGTCCGTGGCCCATGCCATCCGCGTCGGCGCCCAACTGCCCGGCTGATACCGCTTGTAGCTGTTGATGGTCGGCGCAAAGAAGAGACTGAGTTCGGGCGCGTACTTCATCAGGCCGCCAAGGGCCTGCCGGAACAGTCCCGAGGCCGCCCCGTGCTGACCGCCGACCGCCGCGGCGTCCCCGCCGCTCCAGAACGCATTGTGACCCTCCTTCCAGAGACTCAGATGCACGTGACACGAGTTGCCCGCCTCGGCCGGGGCGATCTTCGCCATGAAGCTGATGCTCTTCCCCTGCTGCGACGCGATCTCCTTGACCGCCTGCTTGAAGATCGTGTGCCGGTCCGCCATCTCGACCGGGTCCGCGTACCGGAAGTTGATCTCGTGCTGGCCCCGGCTCCACTCGCCCTTGCTGTTCTCGATCGGCACCCCCGCCGCCGTCAGTTGGTTCCGGATCGCCCGCAGGATCGGTTCATCCCGTCCAGGCTGCATGAGATGATAGTCGATCCGGTAGTCGCTCGACGGTGTCAGGTCCCGGTACCCGCCTGCAAAGGCGTCCGGATAACTCTCGTTGTACAGATAGAACTCCAGTTCGGTGGCACAGCAGGCCGTATAGCCCCGTCCGCTCAGTCGCTCCACCTGACCCCGCAGCACCGAACGCGGCGCCTCCGCCACCAGCGCCCCATCCCCGCGCCGGTAATCGCACAGCACCAGTGCGCTCGCCGTCTGCCACGGCAGGACCCGCAGCGTCCCCAGATCCGGGCGCAGCTCGAAATCCCCGAAACCCGCCTCCCAGTTGGCCACCCCAAACCCGTCCAGTGGATCCATGTCCAGATTCACTGTCAGCAGGTAGTTGCACCCGTGCGTCCCATCCGGCACCACGTGCTCCAGGAAGAAGTCCGCCCGGTACCGCTTCCCCACCAACCGACCGAACGGATCCGGAAACCCCACCAGCACGGTGTCCACCTCACCCGACCGGACCCGCAACACAAGTTCTTCAACCGTCACGCGCCAACCCTATCGAGCCGCCCGCCCGCCGGGAAGCGGCGTCTGCTCGCCCAACCCTTCCAACCGCGGAGCCTCCCGCCTTACCGCGTTTCCCGGATGTAGCGAAAGGTCATCCCCTCGTTGCGCATCGCGAAACCATCCCCCGCCATCGCACCCTCCGTACGCCCCGCCCCACGCCAGCGCATCTCGAGCCTTGAACCCCTCCGCGTGACGTCGGCCACCACCTCGCGCCCGACCTCTTGCCCCGACGGTGCAACAAACCGCGTCTCGCTGACGCAGGTCCCATCCCGCCGGAATGTCATGGTCCCGGACCGAACCTCGGTGATCGCTCCGCCATGCACCAACGTGGCAGGAAGGTCCTGGTCATCAACGCCGATCAGCCGGTACACCCCGGCGAGTTCGGAATCCGGCAGAGGCTCTGGGACGCGATGGCACCCGGCCAGCGTGAGTCCCAAGGTTAACAGGATGACGGCCATACGGGCGCCGACCGTTCGATGGGGGAGGTAACCTGCCGCAGACATCAGCGCTTTCACGAGCGCGATCCAACACCCCACAGCCCGCACCCAGTGAATCGTTTTTCCCGATGCCTCCATCGAATATTAAATTATTTAAATTAAAAGCCTGACTGGTTTTATTGACTCTTCCAATTAGTAGACTGACTTTTTTTGTTTACTCCCTGCCATCTCCCCATCACCCTTTGCCCCATCAATTCGGTCTCCCTCACCCCCACCTCATGAGAACCCCTCGCATCAAGGTCGATCCCTCTCTCCCTGCAGTCTATCACTGCATGTCACGCGTCGCTGGTCGCCTTCACCTACTCGACGATTCCGCCAAGAACAAGTTGGTCAACATCCTCCAT
>JAHCBA010000073.1 GCA_019634625.1 Verrucomicrobiia bacterium | reverse complement strand
TCGCAAGAGCGGCGCACGGATCATTCGTGGCGCTCCCATCCCGGGGCTTACCGTGCTTCGGGATCTGCGAGTCGATGCCGTGGGCTAAGTCGCCTGCATCGGTTGGGAAGTCACCCGGTAGAGCCGCTGAGCGGGTGCCTGGCTCGAATCCGGGCCGGGGTCGAACCTGGTCGCCGTGCTGGCGGTTCAGGGAGGCAGGAGATCGCCGAGCCAGTCGGCGATGTGGACGACGCGGGAGGTGCGGAGACGCGCCTCGCGGAGTCCGGCCTGGAGTTGCATATGGCAGCCGGGGTTGGTGGTGACGACGGTGACCGAGCCAAGGGAGGCGAGATGACGGACCTTACGGTCGCGGAGGCGGCGGGACATGGCCGGTTCGGTGAGGGAATAGCTGCCGGCGCTGCCGCAGCAGAGGTCGGTTTCGGGCAATTCGACATAACGATTGCCCGCAGCGGCGCGAATGAGGCGGCGGGGAGCCTCGGTGATGCCCTGGGCATGCGCGAGGTGGCAGGCGTCGTGGCAGGCGATGCGGTCGGTGCCGGGGAGGTGCTGGCCGAGGCGGGCAAGTTGTTCAGGAAAGCCGGGAGTGGCGGCCAGCCACTCGGTGAGATCGCGGACGCGTTGAGCGAAGGCGTGGGCAGCGCCGGCATTATCGGGGTCGCCGGCGAGGAGGGAGCCGTAGTCCTTGAGGGTGGAACCGCAGCCGGCGGCATTAACGACGATGGCGTCGAGTTCGGCGACAGGGAACGCTTCGAGGTTGTGGCGGGCGGCGGCGCGGGCGGTATCGAGTTGACCGCCGTGGGCATGGAGGGCGCCGCAGCAGGTCTGGTTGGGTGGAATGAGGACGTCGTAGCCGGCGGCATTGAGGAGGCGGACGGTCTGGTGGTGGGTGTTGCGGAAGAGGGCATGCATCACGCAGCCGGTGAGAAGTGCGACCCGCCCAAGCCGGGGGGAAGCGGAGGCAGGGGACACTTCGGGAAGAGGAGGTGCGGCAAGGGCGGGTTCGAGAGGAAAGGGGAGGAGGTCCAGCCAGGCACGGGCCGAGGCGGGGAGGAGCGGTTCGAGGTGGGCGGCGCGGGCGAACCGGGCGGGGAGAAGGGCGATCGCCAGGCGTCGGGGATGGGGGAGGATGCGGCCGATGAGGACACGGCGGAGGAAGGTCTGAACCGGGTGGCGACGGTGGACACGGTCGAGGTGATCGCGGGTGGCTTCGAGGAGGTGTCCGTAGGCGACGCCGCTGGGGCAGGCGGGTTCGCAGGCGCGGCAGCCGAGGCAAAGGTCGAGGTGCCGGACGGCGGCGCCGTTTGGGGCAAGGCGCCCCGCGGCGAGGGCACGCATCAGGTGGATGCGTCCGCGCGGGGAATCGTTTTCGTTGCCGGTTTCGAGATAGGTGGGGCAGGCGGAGAGGCAGAGGCCGCAATGGACGCAGGCGGCTGCGCGCTGCGGATCGAGGAAGGCGGTCGGGGTGCTGGAGGGTGGGGCGTTCATTCGGGCAAGGGCGGGAGGTGACCTTCGGGATCGAAGGCGGCCTTGAGGCGGTCGAGGAGAAAGCGGGGCGGTTCGCGCCGGCGACGGACGGGCGGGCCGGAATGGAGGAGGATGCCGTTGCCGGCACGGGCGACGAACGGCCGGTCTCCCAGATCGAGGGTTGCGCTGGGAAGGTGCGAGGGGAGAACGGTGGAGCGTGTGGGGGGTTGGGAGGGGTCGGGCCAGAGCTGCTCGTCCCAGCGGATCGGATCGATCGGGAGGAAGCCGAGTTCGGCCAGGCGACGGGACTGGTCCTGAACGTCGGGTTCCGTGCCCGCACACCGGGCATGGACATGGCAGGCGAGGTCCGCGGCGCCAGGGCGGCAGACATCGAGGGCGACGAGGAGGGGGACGCGGCGGAACGCTTCGGCGGCGAACCGGAAGGCCTCGACGACCGTCGGGGCGGTCAGGCCCGCGGCGTGGCGGGCTGCGGGAAGCGGAAGAAGTCGGAAGGTGGCGCGGACCGGGGTGCCGAGGGAGCCCCGGGAACCGATGAAGAGTTTGTGAAGATCGTAGCCCGCGACATTCTTGACCACCTGGCCGCCCGAGCGGATGCGGGTGCCGTCGGCGAGGTCGATATCCAGTCCGATGAGGTAGTCGCGCAGTGTGCCGAAGCCGAGGCGATGGGGGCCGGTAAGGTTCTCCGAGATGACCTTGCCGACGGTGCGCCGGCCGGGATGGGGGGGGTCGACGGGAAGCCACTGGCGGGCGGCGGCAAGGGTGTGCTGGAGCGCTTCGAGGGTGATGTCGCAGGGGGTGGTGCAGGTGAGGTCCTCGGGCCGGTGTTCGATCGGGGTGGCGGACATGGCGGGCGAGGCGTTCAGACGGCCGCCTGACGGTTGGGGAAGAAGTCGAGGCAGCGACGTCCGCCGGGGAGGACCTTGTGGGGGTTGCAGCGGCGATCGGGGTCGAAGACATCGCGGAGCCGGTGCATGGCAGCGAGGGACGGGGCATCGAACTGGCGGCTCATGAAGTCGATTTTCTCGACGCCGATGCCGTGTTCGCCGCTGACGCTGCCGCCGAGGGCGAGGCAGTGTTCGAGGATCTCGTGTCCGGCGGTGACGGCGCGCCGGATCTGATCGGGATCGGATTCATCGTAGAGGACGAGGGGATGGATGTTGCCGTCGCCGGCGTGGAAAACGTTGGGGATGCGGAGGCGGTGGCGTTCGGCGGTGCGGGCGATGAAGTGCATGATCTCCGGGAGGCGCGAGCGGGGGACGACGCCGTCCTGGGTGAGGTAATTGGGGCTGAGCCGGCCGATGGCTCCGAAGGCGCGTTTTCGGGATTTCCAGATGGCGGCGCGTTCGGCGGCGTCGCGGGCAGCCCGGATGGAGCGGCATCGGTGGAGCCGGCAGATTTCCTCGATCTGCGCGGCCTGGGGTTCGAGGCCGGGCGGATCGCCGTCGAGTTCCACGATGAGGACCGCCCCGGCATCGGGGGGGAACCCGACGTGGTAGGCGTCCTCGACGGCCCGGGTGATGAGTTGGTCCATCATTTCGAGGGCGGCGGGAACGATGCCGGCGGCGATGATGTCGCTGACCGCGTGGCTGGCGTCCTCGACGGACTCGAAGATGCCGAGGAGGGTGCGCCAGTCGGCGGGGGCGGGGACGAGGCGGAGGAGGGCGCGGGTGACGACGCCGAACATTCCTTCGGCGCCGATGACGACGCCGCGCAGATCGATGCCGTCGTCCTCCTCGCCTTCGCCGGGGGCGGTGCCGAGCCAGACGGGGGTGCCATCGGGGAGGACGAGTTCGAGGCCGAGGACGTGGTGGGTGGTGACGCCGAGTTTGAGGGTGTGGGGTCCGCCGGAGTTGGTGCCGATGTTGCCGCCGATGGTGCAGGCGCTTTGGCTGGAGGGGTCCGGGGCGTAGAGGAGACCGTGGGGGGCGGCGGCCTGGCTGACGCGGAGATTGACGCATCCGGCCTCGACGAGGGCGCGGCGGTGGACGGGGTCGATATGGAGCACCCGGTTCATGCGGGTAAGGGCGAGGGTGATGCCACCTTCGACGGCGAGGACGGCACCGCTGAGGCTGGTGCCGGCGCCACGGGGAATGATGGGGAAGGCGCGGCGATGGCATTCGCGGACGACTTCGGCGACTTCGCCGGGGGATCGTGGGAGGACCACCAGTTGGGGCAGGCGCCGTTCGAGGGTGTAGGCGTCGCACTCGTACACGAGGAGTTCGGCTGGATCGGACAGGACGCCATCGGTGCCCACGATGTGGCGGAGGGTGAGGATGAAGTCGGGATCGACGGCCGGGACCGGGGGCATGGGGTGACCGTAGCGGGGCGTAGCGGGGCGGGGAAGAGGGCAGGTGCCTACCGATGGGGGGCACGTTTGGCCAGGGCCGTGCGGGCCTCGTCCATCCAGGATGCGTCCGGCAGGGCGTAGGGGCGGAAGAGTTCCGTGGTGCCGGCGCGTTCCTGGTAGAGGAGGGCCCGGTGGAGTCCGAGGCGACTGGCCTGGGGGCTGTCGATGAGGTTTGCCGAATCGTTGGCCCCCATCTGGAAGAGCACCCGCCATCCGAACTCGGCCAGGGTCTTGCGGCCCAGGGCCTGCACGGCGTCGGCGTAGGTCCCGACGGTTGCCAGGATGTGGAAGCCATGCCCGGGCCCTTCGTCGAGGAGGGATTTCAGACGTTCCGCGGGGGTTGCCGGGGCATCGCTGGATCGGTACCCGAAATCGTCGTCAGCGCGGAGGCGCCGGAAATGTTCCAGGCCGTGAAGCAGGAGGAAGTGGGTTGGGCCGGGTGCGTCTTCTCCTCCCTGGATGGCCGTGCGCAACGATTCGCCCGCCCGTTCGAGGACTGCATCGAGATCGGCCACGGTACCCGACACCACCTCATGGGGCATGCCGCCTGTGAGTGAATCGAGGACCTGCCGGGATCGACCTTCGGGCGGGTGTCCGTCGAGCACGAGGAACCTCGCCCGGCCCGGGGGGAACTGGGCGCCGAGAGCGGCCAGGGCACCGACGAGGATGGCGGTGGCGGACTCCTCCCGTTGTCCGACGACGAGCAGGTGATCGCCGCGGCGACGGGCGAGGATGACCTCGGTGGGGCCCTTGATGGCATTGGGTGCCCCCAGCCAGATGCGGGACTCGGCGGGTGCGGACTGCGGGGCCGGGGCGTTCCAGAGGTTGCGCATGGCCTCGTTTTCGCCGGGGTCCGCCGGGGCATCGCCCTCGAAGATCATCGGGCCCGCGGTGAAGCCGCTCTGATCGGCTCGTTGACGCACCTGGGCGAGGCACCGATCCCGCACGTCGTCCGGCAACCAGACGGTTTGGAAGGGGCTGTTGCCCTCGCGGGCGCCTGCGGCGTCGTTGTAGATGCCTTCCCCGGGGCGGGACAGGAGGCGGGGGGCGGCGTTGCCGTCATCCATGATCAGGTAGGCATCGGCCTCGTTGCATTGGAGGGCGATGCGGACGACCATCTGGCCCAGCGTGCTGCGGGCCACGGTGTAGGCGCCTCCGAGGGTTTGGGAACCGAGGATGGCATGGACTCCGAAGGCCCGGCCCTGGCGGACGATGCGGTCGAGGAGAAGCGAGGCTGTCTGGGCCAGCCGGTCCTCCTCGACGAAGAACTCCTGGAATTCGTCGATGAGCAGAAGGACGCGGGGCATGGGGAGGGCATTGGCGGTGGCCCGGTAGGCGTCGAGGTTCTGGACACCGGCGGCACGGAACAGGTCTCCCCGGTGTCGCAGTTCCTCGTCCACGCGTTGGAGGACGCTCACTCCGAATTCCCGGTCGCTTTCGATGGCGACCACCCGGGCATGGGGCAGCCGGTGGGCGGCGTAGCACTTGAACTCGACACCCTTCTTGAAGTCCACGAGGTAGAACTCGACTTCTCCGGGCGGGTGCCAGAGGGCGAGGTTGGTGATGAGGACATGGAACAGGGTGGACTTGCCGGAGCCGGTCTTTCCGGCGATCAGGGCGTGCTGACGGGTTCCCTTTCCGAGGGACAGGTACTGGAGCTTGGTGGCGCCGGTGCGCCCGATGGGCACGCGCAGTTCGGTGCGGGTGTCGAGCGACCACCTTTGGGAATCGTCCGGGGCCACCTGCTGAAAGGGGACCTCGACGCGGTGCGAATCGGCACTGGCCCGGGCCACCATTTGGAGCAGGGGAATGGCTACTTCCGGGGCGGGGGCCCTTTCCAGGTGGATTTCCAGTCCTGCCGTCTCGCGGTCGGCCAGGGCGAATCCGGCGGGGCCATGGTCGGCGCGGAGACGGACCGTTGCGGCCCGCCATTCCTGGGTGGGGAATTCGGCTGGCAACGGCTGGCGGGCGTCGTGATGGGCCAGGGTGTACACGCCGCAACGCGGTCCGTTGACGAGGATGTTGCGGAGGCGTCGGAGGGCGAGTTCGCTGAAGTTGACCGGGAAATCGGCGATCACGAGGAACCGGTAGCGCTCGGCGATGTGACCCGCCTCGCGATTGTACTCGGCGATGGTGGCGTACTCATCGCGGAGATAGGTCTGGATCACCTTTTCGAGGTGTTCATTGAGTTCGCCCAGGCGTTCCTCGATCTGACCCGGCTGCGTCCACAGGCGTCCGTCCACCAGGTGCTCCGCCTGGTCGGTGAGGTGCATGATGCCCGCGAAGCTCCCGCCCAAGCCTACGGGATCGATCACCGTCAGGCCGATCCGGCCCGGAGGCGATTCGGCGAGGAGGCGCAGCACCACCTGGTTCAAGGCGGAGATGGCCATGTCCCGTCCGCCGCCCCGGGTTTCGATCCACAAGGAGCCCTGCTCGGGAAAGGTGAGCAGGAGCGGCAGGGTCAACGGCTCGGGAGGGGCTCCGGCCCGGTGCGGTTCGGGGTCGGTCAGCCCCGTGAAACGCGGGAGATCGACTTCCAGCCGTCCGCATCGGACGGCGCCGGCAAACGCGACCGGGGGTTCCCAGGCGGCCCATCGTTCTTCCTCCCAGCCGGGCGATTCGGCCACGGGAATGCGGCGGGCCTCCTCCAGTCGTTCGAGGGCGGGGCGGACGCGTTGATCCGATTCGGCGTCCAGGACGGCCGACGCCTCGCGGTGTTTCGCTTCGATCGTGTTCCGGCGCTGTTGGGACTCGCGTTCGAGGGCGGCGCGGCGTTCCTGGTGGTCCTGGTGCTGCGACTCTTCGAGGGCATCGCGATCGGCCTCGAGGCTGCGACGGCGCTGTTGTTGCAGGCGTTCGTGCCGGGCCATTCCCCGTGCGAATCGTGCGTCGAGACGGGCCGGGTATTCGGCCCGTTCCCGCGCCGCGGTTTCCAAGGCGTCGTGCCAGGCATGGGTGGCCCGTTCGGCGGCCTCGTCATGGGTGCGTTGGGCCGCTTCCCGTTCCTGTCGATGGGTGGTTTCGGCCTTGGCGGTGCAGGCTTCGTGGAGAAGGCGGGCCTGGCCCAGTCCCTCGAGGATCCTGTCGGTTGCCGCCGCGGCGCCGCGACGGCCGGCGAAGTAGAGGAAGACGCCCAGCGCCAACGCGGCCGCGGTGAACGCCGCGGCCTCGCGGTAGGTCAGGGCGTGGTAACCGAGATGCTGGAGGACCGGGATGGCAAGGCATGGCACGAAGGCGAGGGCCAGGCCCAACGGCCACCCTCCGGAGACGCGGGGCAGGATTCGGCGGCGGAAGGAACCCAGGTCGCGATCCAGTTCCTGCAATACGCTTCCGAGTTGCTCCGCCAGTTGATCCTCCGTCCCGGAAACGTCCGCCGTCACGTTCTCGTGCGCCCGCAGCCAGCGATCCCGAAACCAGCGTCCATAGACTCCCAGCGACGACTCGGTCGCCTTTTCCAAGCGGTCCAGGAACGTCCTTTGTCCGGCGAGGTGAGCCGACCAGGCGGCGAGAGTGGCATCCGCCGCGGCCAGGCGGGAATCGCGGTCCCGGGTCACCCGCAGCATCTCGCGCTGCAGATCGTATTTCCGCTGACCTTCACGCGCCTCGATCCGTTCGAGCATCGATCTTCCGGCCTGGCGTTTGGCGCGTTCCAGGCGGCCGGACCGGGAGCGATGGCGTTCGTCCGTGCGGGCCAGGGCCTGTCGGAACCATTCGGACGTTCGTTGAGCCGCCTCCGCGTGGCGCTGATCCTCGTTGTCCAGACCGGCCCGCGCCCGGGCCAGTTCGAGGGCGAGGGCTTTGCGGTGGCGGGCGTCCTCGGCGGCGCGACGGGCCGCGAGGTCGCGGAGGCTGTCACGCCATCCGTCGAGCAGATCCAGGGTCGAGTCGAGACATCTCATGATCGGGGCATGGCGGCGAGGTCCTGGCGTCTACTCACAATCCTTCCGCACCTTGTTCACCAGTTCGTCGAGGTGCTCCAGGGCTTCCGAGGCGCGGTCCACCGCCGCCGTCAGGGGCGTCAGGAAGCGGGCTTCGAACTCGGCGCTTTTCGCATCATCCCAGGTTTCCTTTGTCTCCTGCCAGTGTGCCATCAGTTCGCGGGTCAACCCGGTGAGGCGTGCCCGACTCGAACCGAGGCTCACGGTGGCCTCCCATCGTTGGGGGGCGGTTCGGATGGGTTGGCCGGGGCCGGGGCGGGCGGCATGGCCGTGGACGGGAGGTGGGGCTCGCCTGGACCGGTGGAAGGCCGGAGGCCGGCATAGGCGGCCAGGTGGCGGACCACCTCGGTGAGAAAGGCCACGGCCATGGCCATCTCGTGGGAGAAGACGGTGTCGAGCGCCTGAACGCGGCGGGTCAGCGGTTCGGTGCGCGGCCCGAGGTCCCGGCTCCAGCGGCGCACACGATCGAGCGACTCCCGGCATTCCTCGAGGGCGCGCCGGGCACGGTGGACGGCCGACTGTTCGAAGGCTCCCGCCTCCCGGAAGTCGGAGAGCTGGGCGCTGAACAGGGATTGCTTCGCCTCGTCCAGGGCCCGTTCGCGCCGGCGCAGTTCGCGTTCCCAATGGACCCGCTGCTCGGTTTCGAGCCAGTACTGCACTTTTCGAAGGTCGGCGCTCACTTCCTCGAGCACCGGACGCGCCTTGTCGAGGTAGCCGATCAGACGGGCCCGGAAGGCCTCGACTGCCTCGACCGACCCCACATGCGCCCGTTCCGGCATAGGCGGCTCCTAGCGCTGTTTCAGGTACTCCTCGATCCGGCCCGCCTTGCGGAGGAGATACGGCGCATGCCGGTCGGCCACCTCGACGAAATGCTTGAGTGACCGGAGGGTCGCCCGGAATTCCTCGGCGAACTTCTCGTGTTCCTGGTCCTGCCAGGTGTCCCCCAGGGCCGCAAACCGGGCCTGCAGCGACGCCATCCGCGCCTGCAGATCCACGTTGAACCGCTTCAACTCCTCGGCGAACCGCCGCACCTCCTCAGGGTTCATGATTGCCTGCGCCATGCGTCGTCCTTTCGTGTGATCGTGGGTGATCCTGGGTGAGCCCGCCACCGGATGACCACTGAAATCCTTCCGGCCCGGATTGTGCCTCCAAGCTATCCGCCCGGATGCCCGCCGGCAAACTCCCTTCCTCTTTGGCATGCCCTTCGCAGCGCCGTTGAGCCGCCGGCTGTTCCCCGGCCGGGGCTTCGCGATACCATGTCCGCCTCATGAGCGGACGACACGTGCTGGTCACCGGCGGGGCCGGATTCATCGGGTCCCACCTGGTCGAACGTCTCCTTGCCGACGGACATCGGGTGGTGGTGCTCGATGACGGCTCCACCGGGACGCCGGACAACCTGGCATGTGTCCGGAACGATCCCTGTCTCGACCTGATCGAGGGGCGGGTTTCGGAATGCGCCCGCCTCGATGCCCTCGCGGGCGGGGCTGCGTTCATCTTCCACCTGGCCGCCGCGGTCGGGGTCGATCTGGTCGTCCGTTCCCCCGTCGCCACCATCCACAACAACCTCGCCGAGACCGAGGCCGTCCTCCGCTCCGCCGCCGCCGCGCGGGTGCCACTCCTCTTCACCTCGACCTCCGAAGTGTACGGCAAGAGCCAGCGCGACGTCTTTCGCGAGGAGGACGATCTCCTCATCGGCCCGCCCCACCTGGGACGCTGGAGCTACGCCTGCTCGAAACTCATGGACGAGTTCCTGACGCTCGCCTACGCCCGGGAACGCGGGCTGGGCACCATCATCGTCCGCCTGTTCAATACCGTCGGCCCCCGGCAGACCGGCCGGTACGGAATGGTTCTCCCGCGCTTCATCGAGGCGGCCCGGACCGGACAGCCGCTGCGGGTCTTTGGAACGGGACATCAGTCCCGCTGTTTCTGCCTGGTCCACGACACCGTCGAGGCCCTGGTACGGTTGTGGCGCGCGCCGGAGGCGCTGGGCCAGGTGGTGAACGTGGGCAACGACGAAGAGATCTCGATTCTCGAACTTGCCCGCCGGGTCCTCGCCGGGACCGGGTCCGGCGCCCCCCTCGAAAACATCCCCTACGAGCAGGCCTATGCGCCCGGGTTCGAGGACATGCAACGAAGACGACCGTCCCTCGAGAAGCTCGAACGCCTGACCGGCTACCGCCCGCGCACCCCGCTGGACCGGATCATCCGCATCACGGCCGGACTGGCCGGATGAACCGATCCCTGCCGGTCATGAATCATGCCAGGACCGGTTCGATGACGTGCCCGTGGACGTCGGTCAAGCGGCGTTCGATGCCGTTGTGGTAGTAGCTGAGCCGTTCGTGATCGACGCCGAGCAGGTGCAGGAGGGTGGCGTGCAGATCGTAGATGGTGCAGGGGTTCTCCACCGCCCGGTACCCGAACTCGTCCGTCTGCCCGTAACTGAATCCAGGCCGGACCCCGGCGCCGGTGAGCCAGACGGTGAAGCCGTGCGGATTGTGGTCCCGGCCGCTGGCATCCTTCTGGAACGTGGGCATGCGGCCGAACTCGGTGACCCAGGCGACCACGGTGTCCTGCAGGAGACCTCGGGCCTTCATGTCCTGGAGGAGGGCGGCGGCCGGCTGGTCGAGGATTTCCCGATGCACATCGTACTGCTCCTTGAGGGTTTTGTGTCCGTCCCAGTTGCCCACCCCCTCGCCCATGGCGTAGGCCCCGTTGAAGAGCTGGACGAACCGCACCCCGCGCTCGACCAGGCGCCGCGCCAGCAGGCAGTTCCGGGCGAACCGCGCCTTCAGCGTGTTCGGGTCGTCCACGCCATACAAGGCGAGCGTCGCCCTGGATTCCCCCGAGAAGTCGCCGACCTCCGCCGCGCTGAGCTGCATCCGGGCGGCCAGTTCATAACTGGCGATGCGTGCGCTCAGGTCGGTGTCGCCGGGATGCGTCGCCAGGTGCCGGTCGTTCAGGAACCGGAGGAAGTCCCGGGCCTGACGGTCCCCCGCCTCGCCGATGCCGGCCGGGGTGGCGAGATTGGGAATCGGCTCGTCGGCGTTGAAGGCGACCCCCTGGAACACCGCCGGCAGGAAGGCCGAACTCCAATGGTTGGGCCCGACCTGCGGCACGCCGCGCGGATCGGGGATGGCCACGTAGGCCGGCAGATCCCGGTTCTCGGTGCCCAGCGCGTAACTCACCCACGCCCCCATGCTCGGGAACCCGTCGAGGATGAACCCGGTGCTCATCTGGTTCTCCGCCGGACCGTGCGTGTTCGACTTCGCGGTCATCGAATGGATGAAGCAGAAGTCGTCCGCCATGTCCGCCAGTCTCGGCAGCATGTCCGAAATCATCTTTCCCGACTGGCCGCGCGGGCGGAACTCCCAGTGCGGCCGGGCCAGGGCTCCGTTCTCCCCCTGAAAGGTGATCAGACTCTCCGACCCCGGCATCGGTTGCCCGTGCCTCCGGAACAACTCGGGCTTGTAGTCCCAGGTCTCGAGGTGCGCGCACGCGCCCGAGCAGAAGATGACCACGACATTCCTGGCCTTGGCCGGGAAGTGAGGTTGCCGCGGCGCCAGGGGGTCTTCGGGGTTCCATTCCGGACGGATCGGCCCCGTGCCGGCCCGCAGCAGCCCCTGCTCCGACAACAAGGTCGTCAGGGCCAGGCCGCTCAGCCCGGTGCCGCCGTACCGCAGGAAATCGCGGCGCCGCATCATCCATCGGCCCGCATGACTGATCGGGTTCGCGTTCATGGTCGGTTCGCACCTCCGGGCGCGCGCATTCGGTGTGCTCGCCAGGCGGTTGCGCCACCTTAGCCGGAACGCCCGGTGGTGCGCCACCCCCCCGATCGGGTGGATGTAGGAAGCAGGTCATCTTTTCCCTGTCTCAGTCTCGTACTCGTAATCGTAATCGTACTCGTAATCGTAATCGTAATCGTAATCGTAATCATCCCGACCCGCGGTGCCCGTACTCGATCCCTGATCTCGGATCCCCGATCCCGGCGGTCCCCTCGTCGTATCCCTTGACCGATCGCATCTCCGACAACATGGAGTTGCGCCCGAGCGGACCGCAGGGCCTTGTCGGATGTTGACCTCGATTTCGATTTCGAGGCCGGGCCTCCCCCCTCCTCCCGGCAGCGACGCTTCGCGATGTTCGCACCTCTCCCCACCACTCCGGGCTGCACGGGAATCCGCCTCGGGACGCACTCCGGGATTGAGCGGATGTCCCATCGCGCCTAGACCTCCCTCACCTCCGCTTCAATGCGCCGCCCGACCTTCCATCGCCTTCTTGCACTGGGGCTGGCGGGGTGTGTCCTGCTCGCCCCGTGGCCCGGGTCAGCGGCCCTGCGGGAACCGGTTCATCCACGCCGAACCGTCGAGGAATTTCCCCCCGTTCCCGCCCGCCACATTCGCTTCACGATCCACGCCACCAATTGGGGCGAGCCGGGCTTCGACGCGATCGAGATCTACGGCCCGGACGACGAAACGCGGAACCTTGCCCTGGCCGCCCACGGCGGGCGCGCCACCGCCTCAGGCACCCTCCCCGGCTACGCCATCCATGAACTGGCCGGCATCAACGACGGCCGCTACGGCAACGGCCGTTGCTGGATCGCCGACCGGCGCGAGGGTGCCTGGGTCCGCATCGAACTCCCCCAGCCCGCGATCCTCCATCGCCTGGTGTGGAGCCGCGACCGCGAAGGGAAATTCGTGGACCGCCTGGCCACCGACTACGTCATCGAAGTCTCCCTGGACGGCAGCGACTGGACGGTTGTGGCGTCATCGGCCGATCGGGAACCGTTGCCCGGCGATCCCACCGACGCCTGGCTGGCGCCTGTGGCACGCCAGTTCACGCATCGGTTCGTGCCCACCGCCTCCGGACTTCCGGCCGACATCGAACATCCGTCGCCTGAGTACACCATCGACCGCTGGCAGACTTCCGACGGCCTCCCCGGCAATACCGTCACGGCGCTGTCCCAGGGACCGGACGGCTACCTCTGGCTCGGCACCTTGAACGGGCTGGTCCGCTTCGACGGCATCCGGTTCTTCGTGCTCGACCGCGATGCCGGCCTGCCCGATCCGCGGGTCCTTGCCCTGCTCCACGACCGTCACGGCGCCCTCTGGATCGGCACCGAGGGCGGCGGGCTCGTGCGCCTTCAGCATGGCGCTTTCACCCGCTGGACCCAGGACCAAGGATTGCCTTCCGACCGGGTCCTGTCCCTCGCCGAGGATCCCCGCGGCCGGCTCTGGGTCGGCACCGCCGGCGGCATCCTCATCCGGGATGGGTCGCATTGGGTGCCGGGCCCGGGCGGTGGCAGCTTTGATTCCCCTTCGGTCTCGAGGATCGTCCCGGTCGAGGACTCCGCCTGGTGCATTGTCCATTCGTCCATCGCTGTCGGTCGTGGGGCCATGCTCGAACGTCCGACGGTCACCGGTGAACCGGGGCAGTTCACCAGCATGTTCGCCCTGCATCGCGGCCCCAGCGGCCGGCTCTGGTTCGGCGGGGCCAACAACTATCTCGCCTCCGTCGATCCCGGTGCGGACGTCGTTCGCATCCATCCCGAACAACCCGGCCATCTGCTCAACAGCGTCTGGGAGATCCTCGAGACCCGCAACGGCGACGTCTGGGTGGGCACCGCCAATGGCGGCCTGCGCCGTTGGCGGGACGGCAGGTTTCTTTCCATCACCACCCAGGAGGGGCTTTCCGACAATTCCATCCGCAGCCTCTTCGAGGATCGCGAGGGCAATCTGTGGATCGGCACGGTCGGGGGTGGTCTCAACCGTCTCAAACCCCGCCGCCTGACCACCCTCACCACCCGCGACGGACTTTCCCACAACACCGTGATGTCGCTCATCGAAGACACCGACGGCGCCATTTGGGTGGGCTCGAATTGCGGCGGGCTCAGCGTCGGCCGCCAAGGGCACTTCGCCCCGTACCAACCCAACTACCTCCTCGACAACGAATGCGTCTGGTCCCTGGCCCCGGCTCCCGACGGCGCCCTGTGGATCGGTACCTGGGGCGGCGGTCTGTTCCGCCTCCACGGTCGTGACATCGCCCACTTCGTCCTTGCCCAGCGCCACCACGACGAACCGGTGACCGCCCTCCTCCCCGATCCCGATCGGGGCCTCTGGGTCGGGACCGCGTTCCGGGGAGTTCTGTGGTTTCACGAGGGCACGTTCCATTCCGTCCGGCTGGAAGGTCTGTCAGGGTCGCATCCGGTGACCTCGCTCCTCGACGATGGGCGGCGCGGCCTCTGGGTTGGGACCGGGGGCGGCGGCCTGCTTCACCTCTCCCCGGACCAGCGGGCCCGGGCAACCCGTGCCGCGGGCGTGGACATCCCCGTTCGCTCCATCCGACGTTCCCGGCACGACGGGCTGCCTTCGGATGTCGTCCGCACCCTCCATCGCGATGCGTCGGGCACCCTCTGGGTCGGCACCGATCGTGGCCTGGCCCGCCTCCAGGGGGACCGCATCGACGCCTTCACCGCGGCACAAGGGCTCCCCAACGAGGTGATCTCCCAGATCCTTCCCGACGACCTTGGGCATCTCTGGCTTGGCTCCAACCGCGGCATCCTCCGCCTGTCCCTCGACGATCTCGAGGATGTCGCGCGGTGCGGCGGCCAGCTCAATGTCGCCACCTTCGGGCGCGAGGAAGGACTCGATGGCGTCGAATGCACCGGCGGATTCCACCCCGCCGGACTCAAGGCCCGCGACGGCACCCTCTGGTTCTCGACCGTCCGCGGCATCGTCCGCGTCGATCCCGCCCGTTTCGAACCGAACCGCCTGCCGCCGCCGGTCCTGATCGAACGCGTCCTGGTGGACGGTCACGACGGGGCCCTGCCCGGCGATTTCCTGAGTTCCGGAAGCCGCGCCGATGCACGCCGCATCGAACCCGGCGCCCGCCGAATCGAGTTCCATTTCACCGCTCTCAGCCTGGTGTCGCCCGAACGGAACCGGTTCCGTTACCGGCTGGCCGGACTCGAAGCCGCCTGGGTCGAGTCCGGCGCCCAGCGCGTCGCCGCCTATACCCGGGTGCCGCCCGGCCGGTATCGGTTCGAGGTCCAGGCCTGCAATGCCGACGGCGTTTGGAACCTCGCAGGCACCGGCCTCGATCTTCGTGTCCTGCCCCCCTTCTGGGCTCAGGGATGGTTCCTTGCCCTCACCGGAGGACTCGCGCTCGCCGTTGGCGGCTGGTCCGTCCGGACCTGGTCCCTTCGCAAGATCCGGCACCAGCTCGAAACCCTCGAACGTCAGCACGGACTCGAAAAGGAACGGGCCCGCATCGCCCGCGATATCCACGACGACCTCGGCTCCACCCTCACCCAGATCTCCCTCCTCACCGAACTTGCCCGCCGTCGCCGTCGGTCCCCCGACGACGTCGAGACGCACCTCCAGCAAATCTCCGAGGCCTCGCGGGAAATGGTTCAAGCCATGGACGCCATCGTCTGGGCCGTCAACCCACGCAACGACTCGCTCGATCACCTCGCCAATTACATCTCCCAGTTCGCCGTCTCCTTATTCCGCCTCACCCCCATCCGCTGCCGCCTCGACGTCCCCGCTCACCTTCCCGAGTTGCCGCTCCCGACCGAGGCGCGACATCACCTCTTCCTCGCCACCAAGGAGGCCCTGCACAACGTCGTCCGCCATGCGCAGGCCACCGAGGTCCGCCTTCGACTGGCGGTCGAACAGGGAGACTTCGTGATCGCTGTCGAGGACAACGGCCGCGGCCTGACCCGCCGGCCGGACACCGGCGTCCCCACCCATCCGGGCCGGTCCGAACCGAACCGCAACGGCGAGGGAGACGGCCTCCGCAACATCCGGCAGCGCCTCGACGAAATCGGCGGCCGCCTCGCCGTCCGCCCGCATCCCGAGGGTGGTCTCGCCCTCGAGTTCCGACTCCGATTGCCCGGGTTCCCCAACCTTCCATGACCGACTCCCCTGCCATCGCCATCGCCATTGTCGAGGACGACGCCCGCATCCGCACGCACCTCGCGGCACTGATCGACGGCAGCCCCGGCCATCGGTGCGTCGGGGTCTGCGCCTCGGGCGAGGAGGCCATCGAGGTCGTGCCGCGCCTGCGTCCCGACCTGGTGTTCATGGACATCAACCTCCCCTGCATGTCCGGGGTCGAATGCACCCGTCACCTCAAGGAACGCTTGCCGGAGCTGCAGATTGTCATGCTTACGGTGTACGACGACAGCGACCGCATCTTTCGAGCCCTCGAAATGGGGGCCTGCGGGTATCTGCTCAAGCGGAGCAGTTCCGAGGAGATCCTCCAGGCCATCGACGAGGTCCGCCGTGGCGGCGCGCCCATGTCCAGTCACATCGCCCGCAAGGTCGTCCAGTCCTTTCAGCGCGGTGACCGGGCGCCGCGCGAGACCGAGAATCTCTCCCCCCGGGAGGAGGAAACCCTCGGCTACGTCGCCCGCGGCTATGTCAACAAGGAGATCGCCGAGGCCATGGGCATCGGGATCGAAACCGTCCGCGGCTACCTCAAGAGCGCCTACACCAAGCTCCATGTCCGATCCCGGACCGAGGCGGCCATGAAGTTGTTTCGCGACAAGGACGTATGAGCCGACACGCTGCAAGACGGAACCGGGAACCGGGGCTTGCCGGCAACCCCGATGCCAAAGCGGAAGTGACGGGTTCCTTTATGAGACATCGGAGACGCTTCAGGCCGTCGCGCTGGGCACGTCGATCTGCCTCGATGGAGACGTGGACGCCGGGCATTACGCGGACGCATCGTTTGAAGCCATCGACGGATCGGCGCCGGGCATCCAGAGTCGCCGGCCCAACCGGCGAAAGTAGCCTGTGGAACAGGCGGCCAAGGATTACTTCATCACGTCAACCCGCTGCGTTGGGAAAGAAGGTCACCCAAAGCATAAAACATAAAACATAAAACATAAAACAAACAGGCAGGCATAAAGCATTTGACCGAAATGAATATAAAACGACAGGCTAGTTAACATAGACAATATTATAAAAAGACAGGCCTTTTACAATTGACATTGCACCCATTTATTGCAGCCTCCTCGTCACGTCATCCGAGTCACCTGCCCTTCGCACTCCCTCTCCTTCAACCCTAAATTACTCAATGAGAACGCCGCGAATTACCGCCGATCCCTCCATGCCCGCGACATTCCACTGCATGTCCCGCGTCGCTGGCGGCCTTCATCTGCTCGACGACTCCGCCAAGCACAAACTCCTCAACATCCTCCACCACCTCGCCCGGTTCTGCGACATCGACATCATCACCTTCTGTTTGATGTCCAACCACTTCCATCTCCTCATCCGCGTCCCGCCCAAACCCCTCCCGGACTCCATCCCGGACGACGTCATCCTCGCCAAACTCGAGGACTTCTACGGCCCAAAGGCCACTCTTCCCACCCTCGCCCGTGCCGCCCTCAACAAGGGCCAACCCATCCCTGACGACATCCGCCAAGCGGTCCTCTCCCGCATCGCCGACCTCTCCGTCTTCCTCCAGGAGTTCAAGCAACGCTTCTCCCGCTGGTACAATCGTCGCCACGACCGCACCGGCTACCTCTGGGGCGAACGTTTCCGCAGCGTCCTGGTGGAAGACTGTCCCAGCACCCTCCGCGCCATCGCCGCCTACATCGACCTCAACCCCGTTCGCGCCGGCCTGGTCAACGATCCCAAGGACTACCGCTTCTGCGGCTACGCTGCGGCCCTGACCGGCGACAAGGTCATCCGCCGCGGAATCATGGCTTTTCTGGGCGCGGCCGACTGGAGCGCGGCGTCAGCCGAATATCGCCTGGCCCTCTATGTGATTGGCGGCACTGCGGGACGGAGCGACAAGCGGGTGCTGGATCCGGACGCGATCCGGGCGGAACTGGCGCGGGGCGGTGAACTGCCGCTGGGGCAGATCCTACGACTACGGATCCGGCACATGACCGATGGAGTGTTCCTGGGCTCGAAGGAGTTCGTGAACCAGATGTGGGAGCGGCACCGGGACAAGTTCGGCAAGCGGCGCAAGAGCGGTGCGCGGATCATTCGAGGCGCCCCGATTCC
>JAHCBA010000072.1 GCA_019634625.1 Verrucomicrobiia bacterium | reverse complement strand
ATTTCTGGGGGCAACCGACTGGAGCGCGGCGTCAGCAGAATATCGCCTGGCGCTTTACGTGATTGGCGGGACGTCAGGACGAAGTGACAAGCGGGTGCTGGATCCGGAGGCGATCCGGGCGGAGCTGGCGCGGGGCGGGGAGTTGCCGCTGGGGCAGATCCTGCGGTTAAGGATCCGGCACATGACCGACGGGGTGTTCCTGGGATCGAAGGAGTTCGTGGACCAGATGTGGGAACGGCACCGGGACAAGTTCGGCAAGCGGCGCAAGAGCGGCGCACGGATCATTCGGGGCGCCCCGATCCCGGGACTCACCGTGTTGCGGGATCTGCGAGTGGATGCCGTGGGGTGATTCGGCAGCTCCGATGCTCATCCAGACTTTGGGTGGCCTTGCCGGACCGCCGTGACCCGAAGCACGCGCCTCCCATCCGACCGCTGCCTTCGGCCCGAACGAGAAGCAGAGTCGGGGCCGTGACAGGGGCTCCGGGAGCAGGATACGATGGGACGAACATGGCGGATGACGGTGCAGCAGGTCGTGGCGGCGCGACGAAAAACCGGGCGTGGCCGCGTCACTGGACTCCGGCGCCGATGACGGCGGCAGAACACCGGACGCCGCGGATCCCGGATCACACACTGGCACGTTGTGTCGGCAAAGGGAGTTACGGCGAGGTGTGGCTCGCCTGCAACGTGCTGGGCGGATGGCGGGCGGTGAAGGTGGTGCATCGGGCATCGTTCGATTCCGAACGTCCGTACCGGAGGGAATTCGAGGGAATCCGGCGGGTGGAACCGATTTCACGCACCCATCCCGGGCATGTGGCAATCCTGCAGGCGGGTCGGAACGACGAGGATGGATACTTCTACTACGTCATGGAGCTGGCGGACGACGCCGGGGCCGTCGAGGCGGAACGGGATGCCGGGGCCGGGATGCCGGACATCGAGGCGTATGTGCCTCGGACGTTGAAGGAGGATCTGCTGCGACGGGGCCGGTTAGGGTACGACGAGTGGCTGAGGCTGGCTCTGGCCCTGACTTCGGGCCTGGAGTACCTGCATGGGCACGGGCTGGTGCACCGGGACATCAAGCCTTCGAACATCGTCTTCGTGGGCGGAGTGCCGAAGTTCGCCGACATCGGCCTCGTAACGCTTGCAGATGCAACGTGCTCGGTGGTGGGAACGGAGGGGTACCTGCCGCCGGAAGGACCAGGGTCGGCACAGGCGGACGTGTACGGGCTGGGGAAGGTGTTCTACGAGGCGGCGACAGGGATGGACCGGCGGGATTTTCCCGAATTGCCGCCCGGCTGGCCCCCCGTCGGAGAAGCGGAACGACTGCTGGAGATCAACGCGATCGTGCTGAAAGCGTGCCGGCGTGACCCGAAGGAACGGTACCGATCCGCAGGCCAGCTCCATGCCGAGCTGCTGCTGTTGCAGGCGGGGAAGTCAGTGCGCCGGACCCACCAACTGGAGGTTCGACTGGCGCGGTTCTATCGGGTGGCGGTCGTACTCCTGGCCGTGGCGCTGCTGGCGTCCGGGGCATACGTGTGGGCGTCCATGCAGAAGCGCGAGGCGGAGAGGTCGGAAGCGCGGACACGGGAACAATTGCGGGAATCGCTGCTGCACCAGGCGCGGGCGTTGCGGCTGAGCCGGCTGCCTGGACAGCGCCTGGCGGCCCTCGAGGCGCTGGGGAAGGCCGGGGCGATCCGGATCGGGCCGGACGTGCTGAGCGAGGCGGTGCGCTGCCTCGGACTCATCGATCTGCGTCCGATCCGCCAGTGGACGGGCGACGGACCGGGACTGGCCGAGCATACCTTGGAGCCGGGACTGGACCGGGTGGCGATCGGGGGGCCAGACGGCACCCTGACAGTCCGGACACTCGGCGAGGACCGTGAATTGTTGCGATTGCCCGGACCGGGATGGCCGTGCCTGCTGACGTTGTTTGCGCCCGACGGACGGCACCTGGTGGCGAAATATCACCCGTTGGATCGGGAAGCTTCGAACCGCACCCTGGTGTGGGAACTGGAGACGGGTGAGGTGGCATGGGAGGTCGGCGAACCGGTCTCGTTGCGGTCGCTGGCCATCTCCCCGGACGGCGCCTGGCTCGCTGCGGGAACCCCGGCCGGAGAGGTGTCCATCCGGCGGATGACGGACGGGCAAGGCGTGCAGACGTTCCCGGCCGGAGAAGGGTTGTATGCACTGAGCTTCAGTCCGGACGGGACCCGGCTGGCAGTTGCGTCGCTCGGCGGCGAGGTGGGGATTCGTTGGGCCGTCGACGGTTCGCTGCTGCGGGTCCTCGAACATGGAGCGGCGGCACGGGGGATTGCCTGGCATCCGGACGGCGCCCGGCTGGCGGTGCCATGCGACGACTGGCTGGTGCATTTCTGGGACGTCGAGACAGGCCGGCGGGCGGCGGTGTTTGCCGGGCACAAGGCCCAAGTCGTGACGGCGACGTTCAGTCAGGACGGGACGCTGCTGGCGACCATCGGCTGGGACAAGGCGGCCGGGCTGTGGGATGTCGAACGGGCGCAGGCCCTGTTGATGTACCCGGTGAGCGGCGGCACGCGGTTCGTGGGGTTCAGTCCGGACGCCCGGCGGTTGGCGAGGTTCGGGGACGGCAGACGGGCGGAACTGCTGGAAGTTGCCCATCCGTCCCCGGTGTACCGGGGACTCGGAATTCGCGACGCGCGGATCGTGTCGGCAACGGTCACCGGGGACGGCCGGTATCTGGCCTACGCGACCGGGCGCGGAGTGGCGATCCGGGAGGTCGCCGCGGAGGGCGGGGCATGGACCGGGCTGGTGTCAGGGGCGGCGTCCGCGGTTCGGACCGGGGAGGGAGGAAGACTGCTCATGGCCGGGGAAGACGGAGCCGGGTGGGTGCGTCTGCCGGGTCCGGGAACGGAGTGGGGGCCTGCCGCAGGTGTCGAAACGCAGCGCGTGTGGTCTGAACCGGTGACCGGGCGGATCGCGCCGTTGGGGACGGATGCGGCGGGCCGCCGAATGGTGGTGCGGGCCGACGCCAGCACAGCGGTGATCCTGGAGGAGGGACGGGATGCCGGAGTGGCGATCCGGCTGGTGCATGACGGGCTGGGATCGGTGGCACTCAGCGGATCGGGACGCTGGGCAGCGACGGGAGGGACATTCGAGGGCAGGACGCGGGTCTGGGATGCGGTGACCGGAGCGTTATTGCGGGAATGGCCGGGGCCAGGGGCGACGGTGGTGGCGTTTCAACCGGGCACGGAACGCTTGCTGGCGATCGATGGGCGGGGATGTCGCGTTTTCGAGCGGGAGAGTTGGGAACTGGTGCATTGGATCGAAGCCTTGGAGGAAGAGGCGGGCGGAGTCGGTGCGCTGCCCGTCGAACCTCCGGTGGCGGCAGTCGGCGAAGGGTCCCTGGTGGCGGTGCAATGGCGTGTGGACGAGGTACAACTGATCCATCCTGGACGTGGAGAGGTGCTGATGCGGCTGGAGGCGCTGGGGCAGGTTCCGTTGTGCTGGGGTCCTGGAGACAGCCGCCTCTATGTGCGGGGACAATATGCGGAAGTGCAGGTCTGGGACCTCGACCTGGTGCGGCGGGAGCTGGCCTCGCATGGATTGTACTGGTGAGGTACAGGGTGGGCCGGCAGTTCGCGACTCCACCCGGAGATCGAAAGGTCTGCGTGCCCCCGGCGGCCGCCAGCCTCGTGAATCCCGCCCCTCCGATTACCACCCGCCTCAAATCTCCGTCCAGGCGCCCGCCACGGGAGCGGGATATCGGCCCTGCGCGTCGGCGCGGACCGGGGCGGCGCTGGCGGCGGTGAGCTGATCCACACCCGCATAAAACTGGAAGTCCGAGGCGACGGCCTGTTCCCAGGTGATGCGCTGGCCGGTGTGAACCGCCGCCCGGCCCATGATGGCGCCCAGATTGGCAAGGGCCGCCCGGCGGGCCTCGTTGTGCGGCCGGTCGTTGCGGATTGCCGCCAGGAGCACCTCCCATTCGGCCTGCCACGGATTCACCGTCTCCCGCTCCGCGCGCCAGGTGATGTTGCCGCGCTCCATGCGCTGGTCGCGGTACACCCAGGAGGCCGGTGCATGGACATCCCCCGAGAACTTCGCGGCGCAACGGCTGCCATGAATGTAGGTGCCGAAGTCGGTGTGGCAGTTGGGGACGTACCGTCCATTGACCAGGGCGGTGGTGCCGTCTGCGAAGGTGTATTCCACCGAGTAACTGTCGAGGTTCTGACTGCAGTCGGTGCTGCCGGCCTGGCGTCCGCCGATGCCATGGGCGGCCACGGGCCAGGCGTCCTTGATCCAGAAACACTCGTCGATCTGGTGGATCATCAGCTCGATGAAAATCCCGCCCGACGCCCACAGGAACTGGTAGGGCCGCCCCGGGCTCAACTGCCACAGCAACTCGTTCTCCCCTCCCGGGAACGGGCCCATCCGGTAACCGGGATCCATCCGGTATGCCCGGATGAGCTGGATCTCGCCGAGATCGCCCTCCCGGATCCTGCCAATCAGCGCCTGGCGGGCCGAGGAATGGCGGCACATCAGCCCGGCACCGATCTTGAGGTTCTTCTTCTCCGCCGCCTCGCCCGCCCGAAGGATCCGCTGCAGGCCGCCGGGGTCCGAGGCGAAGTTCTTCTCCATGAACACATGCACCCCCCGCTCGACCGCATACTCGAGATGGCCCGGTCGGAAGGCCGCATGGGTGGTCAGCATCGCCACGTCCCCCGGACGCAGGCAGTCGATGGCGTGGCGGTACCCGTCGAAGCCCGGAAACCGGCGTTCGGCGGGCACGTCGATGCCGTCCCCCAGCGCCTCGCGCAACGCGGCGTGCGACTGGGTGAGCCGGTCGGCCCGGATGTCCGCCATCGCCACGAGCTTCACCGGACCCCGCGAACCCAGTGCCCCGGTCCGCGCCGTGCGCGCGTTGCCCTGATCGTCATCCAGCACCAGGCCCCCGGCGGACATTGCATTGGCCACGGCGCCGTTGCCGCGTCCGCCACACCCGATCAACGCCAGGTGGATGGTGTCGTCACCGGTGGCGTGTACGTGCGGCAGCGCCACTCCGGCAAGGGCGGAGGCGGCGGTGACACGTCCGGTGGTCTTGAGGAACTCGCGGCGCGTGGTGGCGCGGCGGGGGTGGCGGGTCGGGGCGTGGTCCGTGGCATTCATGATGGCGATGCGGGTCCGGTCGAACCGGCTCGGTGCCGGACCCGATTGGCAACATCCTATCCGAACCCAGGCTCCCCGCGAAAGCCGTTCGTGGCGGATAGGAAGTCCCGCCTTCGGACTTTTGTCCCCGGTGGCGCAAACGCAGTCTCGGCGTCATGAAAACGATCGCCATCCTCGGCGCCTCGAATCAGCGGTCCAAATTCGGCAATCGCGCCGTGCGGGCCTTCGCCGGAAAGGGCTGGCAGGTGTTTCCCGTGAATCCGCGCGAAAAGACCATCGAAGGTCTTCCCGCCTTCGCCTCCGTCGAGGATCTCCCCCTGCGACCCCACCTCATCAGCGTGTACCTCCCGCCCGCCGTCCTCCTTCAGGAACTGCCCCGCATCGCTGCCCGCGGCTGCGACGAACTCTGGCTCAATCCCGGAGCCGACAGCCCCGACGTCGTGGAAGCCGCGGAACGCCTCGGCCTCAACGTCGTCCAGGCGTGCAGCCTGGTCGGACACGGCTTCGATCCAGGCGACTGACCCCGGTCGGAACTCCATCGCCGGCCCGGTCGCGCAGGGAGCCATCCCGCGAATCCTCACCCCGCTTCGGGCGCAACGCCCTGGGCATCGCCCCGCGTTCGCCGAACCGGGTTCCACGGAGCCTCCAACCGCCCGACGCCATGGCCCGCAGCCTCGCGAACCTCACCCGTCCCGGATGCAGCCCAGGACGCCGCCCCACTCGGCCGCCCAGGCTGCCTGCTCACCCTGAACCGACGTCCAGGCTCAAGATTTCCCCCGGCTCACAGGTCGCCACGACCTCGATCGGACGGCAGCACACCTCGCAGTCCACCGTGAACCGCTGGTTCTCCACGCTGGTGTCCACCGACACGGTCACCGTCTGGCCGCACCATGGACACGCGCAATCACCCGCCGCTTCCATCGGGCCAGGCCCCTCCCTCCGCGAAGTCCCGCAACACCAGCCGGGCCGGGTCCAGGACCACGTGCTTCACCCGTTGCCGCTTCCACGTGTAGGTGATGTGGACCATCCCGTCCGCCGACTGGATCACCGCCGGGTAGCTGAACTCCATGCCCGGCTCGTCCTCGAGGGTCAGTGCCGCCCGCCAGGTCCGGCCGTCCTCCGAGACCGCCACATTCAACGGCGACCGTTTCCCCCCCCATTGCCCCGGCAAACCCGGCACGTGGTTGTAAACCATCAGATGCCGGCCGTCCCGCAAGGTCACGGCGTCGGTCCCCGAATTCGGATTGGGCAGCGTTCCCAGAGTCAGCACCCCCCACGTCCGCCCCCCGTCCCGCGACTCCACCTCGAACACCCGATCCTGACGCGACCGCCCCACCGCCAGCCAGTGCTCCGGTCCCAACCGCAACAGGCTGGGCTGGATCGCGCCGATCGCCTTGCCGTCATGGAACGATCCGATCCGCTCCCAGGTGCGGCCCAGGTCGGACGTCCGCTCGAAGTGAAGCCGCCAGCCGTCGTGCTCGCTGCTCGACGGACACAACAGATCCCCGTTCTCCAATTGCACCGGCTTGTTCTTCACCGGACCCAGAATCCCCTCCGGCAGGCGCCGCGGCTCATCCCACGTCCGTCCGCCGTCCGGCGACGTCATCAGCATCCCCCACCATTCGCGTGGTGACGGACCCGCCTTGTAGAACAACAACAGCGGACCCGACGCCGGCTGGAACAGCACCGGATTCCACGTCGGGTACCGCAACGGTTCCCCGCCCGGCAACCGGTACTGAATGCCATGGGCCACCTCGCGCGGAGCCGTCCAGGACCCGCCCTCCCAACGCGACACCCAGATGCCCACGTCCGGATGCCGCTCGTGCGTCCCGCCGAACCACGCCACCACCAGGGTTCCACCCGTCTCCACCACGGTGGACGCATGGCACTGCGGGAACGGCGCGGTCTCATATACAAACCCGCCCCGCACCCATCCCGGTTCCGGGGCGGCCTGGACCCCCATGGCCAGCACCACCCCCCAGAGTACGCGAAGCCCCTTCATGTCAGCGTGTGGGCGAATAGTCCGTGGCCACCAGGAACAGCGACCGCACCCCGCCCGGTGCCGTCAGCGAACCGCCCGCCGCCCGTTCCGACGACTCCCGCGCCGCCCTCCACTGCGGATCCTGAACAAACCCCCCGAAGGATGCCTTCGCGGCATCCGTGCTGTCGTGCCACAGCAGATACACCAGCCGGTCCTCCGCCCCCGCCTCGCCCGGCATCGGCGTCCAGTATCCGAAATGGTGCATCCCGTGCTTCGAAAAGAGCCGGACCGTGTGATCCCGGAACCGCGCATGCAACCGGTCCAGGTTCCCCGCCGAAGCCGTGTAGTCGCGAAACTCGAACACCCGCCGCTCCTCCCCCACCCGCGCCCGGATGGCCGGCGAGTAATCCGTGGTCGCCAGGAAATAACTCTCCGCCTTCTCCACCAGCACCCCGCCCGCATGCGACGCCTGGTAGGCCGCCTGCCAGTCCGGATCGGCGACGAACGCCTTCCACGAAGCCTCCCGCGCCTCCCGGTTGGGATACGAGAGGATGAAGTACAGCCGCGGATTCTCCTGGTTCTGCACCGGCACCCAGTACCCGATGTTCCGCATCCCGTGCTTCTCGAAGAGCCGCAGCGTGTGGTTCCGAAACCGCTCGTGCAACGCATCGAGCTTCCCCGGCGCCGCATGGTAGATCCGCAGTTCGTAGCAACGCGTGTCGGCCGCCACGGCGGGTCGTGTCCACAGCCCCATCCCGACCAGCAGGGCCGCGACGGCAAGTAAACGGGTGATCATGGTCCGCCGATCCTGAAAGACATCCCGCCCCGTGGGAAGCCCGCAAGAAGGCGTGACGTCCGCCCCCATCCGGCATAATCTCCCCCCACGATGCGCTGGCCCGCCGCCGTCCTCCTCATCCTGGCGCTGCTCTGGCAGCCCTGGGGCGGACCCGCGGTCAACGCCGCCAGCACCCCCTCCCCGGCCACCGCTCACGGCGCCACCGCTCACGACGCAACCGCTCACGCCACCTGCCGCTGCTGCAGTTGCGGAGCCCGCACCTGCTGTGCCCCCGCGGAAGCCCCCGTGCCCGGAGTACCCGCCCCCGCCCTGCCGGTCCGACCCGCAGGTTCGAGCGACGACCTGGTGCCTCCCGCGCCCTCCGTGGCGGTTCCTCTTTCTCCTTCCGGCGATGCCTCCGCACCCGCTGCCGGACATGGCGCCGCTTCCCTCCCCGCCGCCGTTCCCCTCTTCCTGAGCGGCTGCGCCCTTCTGATCTGATCCCACCGCCAGCCACGGGTGAGGTGTGCCCCACGCCGGCGCACCACGGGTCGGCCTGACAGGCGTGTAACGATTCCCGGCTGAAAGGTGGTTCATGCGATCTCTCTGGTTCTCATCCCTGTTGTGTCTGGCGCTCTGCCCCGTGCGGGCCGCGACGCCAGCCCCTCCCCAACGTCTCCCGCTCGACGCCGCCCTCCTCGCCCGGCTCGTCAGCGAGGCGACCGATCAACATCCCCAACTCCGTGCCGCCCGCCTCCGTCAACAGGCCGCTCAACGCGCCGTTCAGGGCGTCCGCGTCTGGGAGGATCCCATGGTCCGGATCGGTGGCGCCGTCGCCAGCTCGCCAGGCCCCGACCTCGAGATGGAAGGCAACCTCCTCTACGAAATCGAGCAGCCCCTCCCCCTCTTCGGCAAGGCCCGCGCCAAACGCCTCGAGGCCGACGCCGCCGCCGCCGTCGCCGTTTCCGAATCGGAATACCGCCTCCAACTGCTCCGTCGCGACGTCGTCCAGGCCGCCCATACCCTCGCCCTCGCCGATGCCATCCTCGACATCGGCCAGCAGGACCTCGCACTCGTCGAACGCATGTCGGGCTTCCTCAGGGAACGCCAGGCCGCCGGTCTCGAAGGCAATGTCGATTTCCTCCGCCTCGAAACCGAACGCGAACGCCGCATCCAGCAGCTCGAAACAGACCGCCTCCAGCGCAACTTCGACCGCGCCACCCTCAATCGCCTCCTCGCCCGCCCCCTCGACCATCCCTGGCCCGCCCTTGACCTCCCGCCCAGCGCGCCCGACATCCCGTTCTCCGACCGCCTCGTCTCCCTCGCCGTCCTCAACGAACCCCGCCTCGCCGTCCTCCGCCGCGAGACCGCCCGTGCCGAGGCCGCCCTCGAAGTCACCCGCCGCACCCGCCTTCCCGATGTCGCCCTCTCCGTCGGAGCCCGCCAATGGAGCGGCTCCGGCGCCGTCCGCGAAGGCATGGTCGGCGTCGGACTCAACCTCCCCTGGCTCAATCGCAGCCGCTACCGCGCCGACCACGACCGCGACCGCGCCCTCGCCAACGCCTCCCACGCCGAACTCCAGGACTACGAACTCGAAGTCCGCCGCGAAGTCTTCCGCGTCTGGACCCTCATCGATGCCGCACGCCGCGAAGCCCTTCTCTACCGCGACCGCCTCCTCCCCCGCTGGGAACTCCTCGTCGAAAACACCCTCGCCGCCTGGAGCGTCGGGCGCGGCCGCTTCCTCGAACTGCTCGATGCCCGGCGCGAACTCACCGAGGCCCGCCTCACCCTCGCCCGTGCCGTCGCCGACCAGCACCGCATGATCGCCGAACTCGTCACCTGCTGCGGCATCGGCGATGTCGATGCCCTCTTCATGCTCGACCTCGCCCCCGATCCGGCCCCCGAAGTCCCGCTGCCCTGATTCCCGCCCCCCCCCGCCCATGAAAGCTCCTACCCTCCTCGCCATCCTCCTGACCGCCGCCCTCGTCGGCCCGGCCGCCTGGTGGAGCGCCCGTCGCCTCGCCCAATCCCACGACGCCCTCCCCGCCGCCGGCGGCCCCAAACGGGTCCTCTTCTACCAGTCCGCCATGCATCCCTGGATCAAGTCCGATACCCCGGGCAAATGCACCATCTGCGGCATGGAACTTACCCCCGTCTTCGAAGGCGATGCCTCCCCCGATCTCGAACCGGGCATGGTCTCCCTCCCCTCCAATTCCATCACCGTCATCCATGTCCGCTCCACCTCCATCCACCGCGGCCCCCTCGTCCGCCACCTCCGCGTCGCCGGCACCCTCGAACCCGACGAAACCCGCCGTCGCCTCCTCCCGGCCTACGTCGCCGGCCGCATCGAACATCTCCACGTCAACTTCACCGGCGCCTCCGTGACCGCCGGGCAACCCCTCGCCCGGATCTACAGCCCCGCCCTCCTCGAAGCCGAACGCCAGTTTCTTGCCCTCGCCCGCCACACCCCGGGCGCCCCCTCCGCCGATGCCGATCTCCTCCAGCGGGCCGCCTTCCAACGCCTCCGCCAGCTCGGCCTCACCGAACCCCAGATCCTCGCCCTGCCCGGCAAGGACCCCGCCAGCCACCTGTCCGAACTCCTCGCCCCGGAAAGCGGCACCGTCCTCGAACGCTTCGTCCTCGCCGGCCAGTACGTCGCCGAAGGCGATCCCCTCCTCGAAATCGCCGATCTCTCCACCCTCTGGTTCCGCTTCGATGTCTATGAACGTGACCTCCCCTGGATCCGCGTCGGACAGGAAGTCGAACTCACCACCCCGGCCCTCCCCGGCCAGTCCCTCCACGCCCCCATCCGCTTCATCGATCCCACCCTTGACCCCCGCACCCGCAGCGCCAAAGCCCGCGTCGAACTCGACAACCCCCTCCTCGACCCCGCCCACCCCCAACACCTCCTCCCCGCCCAGCTCTACGCCGACGCCCGCATCCGCATCGAAATCCCCGGGGTCCTCCTCGTTCCCCGTGCCGCCGTCCTCAATCCCGACGGTCGCCCCCGCGCCTACCTCGATCATGGCGGGGGCGCCTACGAACGCCGCGACCTCCGCCTCGGACGGGCCGGCGACGATCACTTCGAAGTGCTGGCCGGACTCGACGCCGGAGACCGCGTCGTCCTCAACGGCAACCTCCTCATCGATGCCCAGGCCCAGCTCAACCAGTCCCTCCACGAACCCGGCCTGGATCCCGCCGCATCCCCCGACCCGGCATCCCCCGCCCTCACCCCGCCCCGTCCTCCCCCGAACTCCTTCCCCACGGATCTCCTCCCCGCGCTCCAGGCCTTCCTCGCCCAGGCCGACCTCCTCCGCGCCGCCCTCGCCGCCGATGATCTCGCCGCCTTCAACGATGCCCGCCCGGCCCTCGCCGCCACCGCCGTTCCCCTCCGCGAACGCCTCCCCGCCGCCGGGCCCTGGCAGCCTTGGATCGAACCCGCCCTGTCCCCCGCCAACCTTCCCCCGGCCCCCAGCCTCCGCGACGCCCGCGGCGCCTA
The DNA here is from genome assembly GCA_019634625.1 of Verrucomicrobiia bacterium. Classification (NCBI taxonomy): domain Bacteria; kingdom Pseudomonadati; phylum Verrucomicrobiota; class Verrucomicrobiia; species Verrucomicrobiia bacterium. The sequence goes on along the minus strand of JAHCBA010000072.1, from coordinate 6,460 downwards.
CTTCCCCTTGAGCCAGGCCCTCGTCGCCCTCGCCAAATCCCTCCGCGACGCCGAACCCGGTTTCGCCTCCCTCCGCATCTACCGCTGCCCGATGACCTCCGACGCCTTCGCCGACGCGCCGCGACGCACCGAGTGGCTCCAGCTCGCACCCCCCCTTCGTAATCCCTGGTTCGGCGCCGAAATGCTCGAATGCGGCGTGGAGGTCGTCACCCCATGATCAACCGGCTCATCGAATTCTCCCTGAGGAACCGCTTCCTCATCCTCTGCGCCCTCCTCCTCGTCGTGGCCTGGGGCGTGAAAGCCCTCCTGTCCACCCCCGTGGACGCCATCCCCGACCTGTCCGAAAACCAGGTGATCGTCTTCGCCGACTGGCCCGGTCGCTCCCCCCAGGAGGTCGAGGACCAGGTCACCTACCCGCTCTCCGTCAACCTCCAGGGCCTCGCCGGCGTCAAGGCCGTCCGCGCCCTGTCCATGTTCGGCTTCTCCCTCATCACCGTCATCTTCGAGGACGACACCGACAACTACTTCGCCCGCGCCCGCATCCTCGAACGCCTCAATTACCTCGGCACCCAGATGCCCCCGGGCGTCACCCCACTCCTCGGCCCCGATGCCACCGGCCTCGGCTGGGTCTATCAGTACTACCTCCATGTCGATCCCCGGCTCGCCCCGGACGGCGGCTATGACCTCGGCCAGTTGCGCGCCATCCAGGACTGGTTCGTCCGCTACCAGCTCCAGTCCGTCCCCGGCGTCGCCGAAGTCGCCAGCCTCGGAGGCTTCGTCAAGCAGTACCAGGTCGAGGTCTCCTCCACCCGGCTCCGCGCCGCCGGCGCCACCCTCGGCCAGGTCATGGCCGCCGTCTCCGCCAACCACCTCAACGTCGGCGGCAAGGTCATCGAGGAAAACGGCGTCGAGTTCGTCGTCCGTGGCGTCGGCCTCATCGAGTCCCTCGCCGACCTCGAATCCGTCGCCGTCACCGAACGCGATGGCACCCCCGTGTACCTCCGCGACGTCGCCACCCTCCAGATCGGTGGCGACTTCCGCCGCGGCACCCTCGACGTGGACGGACACGAGCGCGTCGGCGGCATCGTCGTCATGCGCACCGGCGAAAACGCCATGGCGGTCATCCGTGACGTGAAGGAGAAGATCGCCCAACTGGCCTCCAGCCTCCCCCCCGGCGTCTCGATCCGCTCCTTCTACGACCGCAGCGAACTCATCGAGCGCACCATCAACACCCTCAAACACGCCCTCATCGAGGAAATCCTCCTCGTCACCCTCGCCCACGTCATCTTCCTCTTCCACTTCCGCAGCATCCTCATCGTCACCCTCCCCCTCCCCGCCTCCATCCTCATCTCCTTCATCCTCATGCAGGAGCTGGGCATCAGCTCCAACATCATGTCCCTCGCCGGCATCGCCATCGCCATCGGCGTCCTCGTCGATGCCGGGATCGTCATGACCGAAAACGTCATCCGCCACTGCGAACGCGCCGAGGATCGCAAACGCGAATCCCTCCGCGCCTCGGGCCAGCCCTGGACCGAATCCCAGGTCCGCCTCACCCGCCGCGAGACTCTGGAAACCACCCTCGTCGCCGCCCGCCTCGTGGGCCGCCCGATCTTCTTCGCGATGTCGATCATCATCCTCGCCTTCGTCCCCGTCTTCGTCCTCAGCGGTCAGGAGGGCAAACTCTTCCATCCCCTCGCCTACACCAAAACCTTCGCCTGCATCGGCGCCACCCTCCTCGCCGTCACCGCCGTCCCCGTCCTCTGTTCCCTCCTCATCCGCGGCCCCTTCCACCGCGAGGAGAACAACTGGGTCATGCGCTCCCTCCTCCACCTCTACCAACCCCTCCTCGCCTGGTCCCTCCGCCATCGCCTCGTCGTCCTCGCCGCCGCCGCCCTGCTCCTCGCCGCCGCCGCCCTCCTCGCCTTCGGTCTCCCACGCCCCGTCCTGACCCGGATCGCCCGTGCGGTGGTCGGACCCGACCCCGCCGCCCTCACCCTCTTCCAGTCCCGACACCCCGCCGCCGCCCGCCTGCTCGCCGGCATGGGCAGCGAGTTCATGCCCACCCTCGAGGAAGGCTCCCTCCTCTACATGCCCGTCCTCCTCCCCAGCACCGCCCTCCCCGAAGTCCATCGCATCATGGCCTGGCAGGATGTCGTCATGAGCCAGGTCCCCGAAGTCGCCTCCGTCGCCGGCAAACTCGGCCGCGCCGAAACCGCCACCGATCCCGCCCCCGTCGAAATGATCGAGACCACCATCATGCTCAAACCCCGCGACCAGTGGCGCCCGGGCATGACCAAACCCGCCCTCATCGCCGAACTCACCGCGAAAATGACCGCCGTGCCCGGCTATGTCCCCGGTTTCCTTCAGCCCATCGAGAACCGCATTCTCATGATCAGCACCGGCATCCGTGCCCAGGTCGGCGTCAAGATCCTCGGCGACAACCTCGATGCCCTCCAACGCAAAGCCTTCGAGGTCGAACGGATCGTCAGCTCCGTCCCCGGCGCCATCGGAGTCGCCCCCTCCCGCGTCCAGGCCAAACCCTACCTCGAAATCATCGTGGACCGCCCCGCCATGGCCCGCTTCGGCCTCAATGCACGCGACGTCCTCGAAACCGTCGAAGCCGGCCTCGGCGGTGTCAACGTCGCCACCACCATCGAGGGCCGGGAACGCTTCCCCATCCAGGTCCGCCTCGCCCGCGACGAACGCGACGATATCGAACGCCTCGGCGAAATCCTCGTCGCCAGTCCCGCCGGCAGGATGATCCCCCTCGGCCAGGTCGCCTCCATCCGCCGCGTCATCGGCCCCAGCGAGATCGCCTCCGAAAACGGACGTCTCCGCGTCTTCGTCCAGGCCAATGTCCAGGACCGCGACCTCGGCGGCTTCGTGAAGGAAATCCGCGAACGCGTGGCCCGCGAAGTCACCCTCGATCCGGGCATGACCATCGAGTACAGCGGCCAGTACGAACATCTCCTCCACGCCCGTGCCACCCTCCAGGTCATCTTCCCCACCGTCCTCCTCGTCATCTTCCTCCTCCTCTACCTCACCTACCGCTCCGTCAGCGAGGCCGCCCACGTCATCCTCGCCGTCCCCTTCGCCCTCAGCGGCAGCGTCTTCCTCCAGTGGTCCCTCGGCTACCCCTTCAGCGTCGCCGTCTGGGTCGGCTACATCACCCTCTTCGGCATCGCCATCCAGACCGGCGTCGTCATGGTCGTGTACCTCGAGGAAAGTCTCGCCCAGCGCCGCGCCGATCGCGGTGCCGCCTTCTCCCATGACGACCTCCTCCAGGCCGTCCAGGACGGCGCCCGCCTCCGCCTCCGCCCCAAGGTCATGACCGTCGCGACCACCATTGCCAGCCTCCTCCCCATCATGTGGAGCGACCGCGCCGGCGCCGAGGTCATGAAACCCCTTGCCGCCCCCGTCATCGGCGGGGCCGTCAGCAGCCTCGTCCACATCCTCATCGTCACCCCGGTCATCTTCGCCTGGCTCCGCGAAGCCGAACTCCGCAAACCCCGACGCGACGACGCCTGACCCCGGTCCGGTCCCGCACCCCTCCGCAGCATCCACCGCTCACCCGGTCACACATCCTCCGGAGGGACACTCTCCGGAGGGACGAGCTCCGCGAGTCCGCCCACACCCCTCCGCATTCCCCGTCACCACCCCATCTTCCACCTTTCGGAGGGACACTCTCCGGAGGAACGAGCTCCGCGAGCCCGCCCGGCACCCGCCGCTCACTTGGTCTGCGCAAACAGCATCATCACCCGGGGACCGCGGCTCGTCTGCACCTGAAACTGCTCCTCGCTGAACCCGTGCGGCACGGCCATCCCGTCGCACGTCTTGTCGAAGGTCGGCTCCCCATCGACCAGCAGCATGTAGTGGTGCGTCCGGTTCCCCGGGATGTGGTGCAATGTCACGTGCCAGGCGTCCAGCTTCCCGTCCCGCGTCAGCTCCACCGGCTTCCAATGGGTGAACGATCCCACGATCTCCACCCGGGCCGGTTCCTTTGTCTGCCCGTCGGGCAAACGCCAGCGAAACACCTTGCTGAAGGTCTGTCCGTTCGGTTGCCCCCCGGCAGGCCTTGAGGCCGGTTCGCGGATCAGGGGTCCGCCCTTCGGGGGCGTCTTGCGGCGCAATAGATTTCCAAGTGACTCAAACATACGTCGGTGGCAAACGGCGCGGAAGCTAGGGGACTGCACGGCCGGACACAAACAGAGAGCGCGACTTTTTCGTGCACCCCGCCAAACGCACGGAAATGCCATCCCCATTTCGGGGTATCGTCACCCACCAGAACCCGCTGGCGACGCAGCCGGCACCGCCGATACCCTTCCACCCACCATGGTCGAGTTCTTCGATACCCATGCCCATCTCGACTTCCCTGAGTTCCGCGATGACCTCACCGAGGTCGTTGCCCGCGCCGTCGCCGCCGGCATCACCCGCATCCTCACCATCGGCACCTCCATCGAAAGCAGCCGCCGCGCCGTCGCCCTCGCGGAACGGTTCCCGTCCGTGTACGCCGTCGTCGGCGTCCACCCCAATCACGTCATGGAGGAACCCGAAGACATCACCGGACTGCTCCACCCTCTCGCCGCCCATCCCAAGGTGGTCGCCATCGGCGAAACCGGTCTCGACCACTACCGCCTCAACCGCGTCTCCGCCGCCGAGGCCACCACCATCCGCGACCGCCAGCGCAGCCTGTTCCTCCAGCAACTCGAACTGGCGGCGCAGAACGGACTGAACTGCGTCATCCATCAACGCGACGCATTCCAGCCCACACTTGAGATCATGCGCCCCTGCGCGGGACGCGTTCAGGGGGTTTTCCACTGCTTCACCGGCACCCCCCAGGAGGCCGCCGCGGTCCTCGATGCCGGTTCCCTCGTCAGCTTCACCGGGATCGCCACCTTCAAGAATGCCCAGGAAGTCCGGGACGCCCTCGCCGCCGTCCCCCTGGGGCGGTTCATGCTCGAAACCGACTGTCCGTTCCTCGCCCCGACACCCCATCGCGGCCGTCGTTGCGAGCCCGCCTACGTCCGCGAACTCGCCGAGGTCGCCGCCACCGTCAAGGGCTGTTCCCTGCCCGAACTCAGCGCCGCCACCTGCACCACCGCCCGCGCCTTCTTCCAGCGCCTGACCTGAACGCCTCCCGCCCTGATCGCCCACCGCCTGTGGCGTCAGCGACCGCCTGATGCACCGGTCCGCTCCGATCTTCGCCCGCGCCTCAGGATGCGTTCTTCTTCTTCAGCCCCTCCAGCTTGGTGAGGAAGCCCTTCAACCCGCCCGGCACGTACCCCAGGTCGCGGCTCAACTCCTTGCCGTCCGGCCCCAGCACGATGAAGGTGGGGTACCCCTCGATGGAGAACTTCTTCTGAAGCGCCTCATTGGCCCGGCGCTGTGCCGCGCTGATCGCCTTGCGCCGCGGAAAATCCACCTCCACCAGCACCAGGTTCTTTGCCGCGAAATCCTTGAACTCCTTCTTGTCCAGCACCTCACGCTTCATCTGGATGCACGGCGGACACCAGTCGGATCCGGTGAAATTCAAGACCAGCAGCCGATTCTCCTTCTTTGCCTCCGCCTGGGCCGCCGCAAAGTCCGTCTTCCACTCCGCGTGCGCCGTCGCCGACATCCAAACGATTGCCAATCCCACCCAAAGAGCCTTCTTCAACAGTGTATTCATAGGTCGTCGCGAGATCCCCGCTGCCGGCGCGGGCATCCCAGTGGGCCGCACGTTGGTCCCAACCCCGCCCGCCCGCAAGCCCGGACCCACCCCGCAAAACGCCGCGGAGCAGAAGAGAGTATATGGAAGGTCAGGCTGTTTTTCCGTGCATCCCGGAGTTGTGGGGAGAGGTGCGGACTTCGCGAAGCGCCGCTTCGGAGGGCCGGAGTTCCACGAGGCCGCAATGGTGTGGAGCACTGGGTCCTGGACTCGCGGAGCGCGTCCCTCCGATTCGCTGCCTGGGGAGATTTCGACAATGACGGAGATCTCGACCTTCTGCTGATTGCACGGCGCACCGGCCCTCCCCTTCTGTTTCGGGGAACGGGAAATGGGAACCTCTCCCGGATCCTGGACGGTCCGATCCCGACTCGCTCCGCAGGCGCCATCGGGATCGCTGTGGCGGACTACGACGGGGACGTATAGAAGGACAGGCTATTTTTAAATTGACTCTCCCACCTCTCCATTCACCCTTTGGCCCATCATTCCGCTCACCCACCCCCACCTCACTGGCACCCCTCACACCCTCACCCCATGAGAATTCCACGCATTAAAGCCGACCCCGCGCTCACGGCGGTCTATCACTGCATGTCCCGCGTCGCCGGTCGCCTTCCCCTCCTCGACGATTCCGCCAAGCACAAACTCCTCAATATCCTCCACCACCTCGCCCGGTTCTGTGACATCGACGTCATCACCTTCTGCATGATGTCCAACCACTTCCATCTCCTCATCCGCGTCCCGCCCAAACCCCTCCCT
>JAHCBA010000071.1 GCA_019634625.1 Verrucomicrobiia bacterium | reverse complement strand
GGTGTGTCCGCTCGGGCCGCAGGCCCTGGAACGACTGCGGGCGCCGGTCCTGGAGACGGAGTTGCGCGACGGCAGCCGTCCCCTGCCGCCTCCGACGCCGGTGAAGACCGAGCAGATGCCCTCTCTGGCGAGCTTCCTTCGCCAACATCTCAAGGATCCGCGCAATCCGAGGGGTGTCCGCCATTCCATGGTGAGCATGGTCGCCATCGCCACCTTGGCCATTGCGGCCGGGTGCCAGGGACCGCACGCGATCCATGAGTTCGCCCAAAGCCTGAACCATCACCAACGCCGGCGTCTGGGCTGCCGGCGCACCCCGGGAACACGGCGCGAGTACGACGTGCCGTGCGAGCGAACCTTCTCCCGGCTCCTGGAAGCGATCGATTCGGACCGACTCCGGCAGAGCTACACCGCGTGGATGGCCTCGCTCAATCCGAAGCCGGTGCGGGTGCTTCACCTGGACGGGAAGGTGCTTCGCAATGCGGATCCCGCCGAGGAGCGACTGCACGTCGATCGCGAACTGGCGGCGGCGGCCGCCGAACTGGATACCCCGGCGGAACTGCAAAAACCCAAAGCGGAGAAGGCCCTCACGCTGGTGAACTTCCAGACACCAGAGCAGCGCCTGATCGATCAGATTGCCGTGCCGCGGGACACCAACGAAGAAGCGGCGGTCGCGGCGCATCTGCCGAAAATGGATCTGGCGGGGGTGATTGTGATCGCGGATGCCGCCCACACGACCAAAGCCAATTGCCGGCATCTGACCCAGGAGCAAGGAGCCGAGTACCTGTTATGTCTCAAAGGCAACCAACCCAAAGCCCTGGCCAAAGCCCAGCAACTGCTCTCGGGCAACACCCCCCCCGCAGGCCGAGTCGACGGATAAGGAGCATGGTCGGATTGAGGAGCGCAGCCTGTGGACCTACCCGGTGGACGGCGCGACCATCGGCCTGGCCGGTGCGGCTCAGATCTTCCGCATCGAACGTAAAGTGCAGACCCTGCGCAAGGGCCGGGTGACCAAGACCAGCTTCGACACGGCCTACGGTGTGACCAGTCTCGGGCCCGAGGAAGCGGGCGCGGCACTCCTGCAGGAGTTGGTGCGAGGGTATTGGGGGATCGAGACCCGGCAGCACTTCCGGCGTGACCACACCCAGCGGGAAGACCATTGCCGGGTTCGCAGCAGCGTCGCAGCGCGCAACCTCTCGCTGATGCGCTCGACGGCAATCTTCCTCTTCGAGCAACAGCGTGGAGTTCCCGGCGCGAAGAAGTTCCCGCCCGACTGGCAGCGCAAGAACATGCGCCAACCCAGGGCCCTCATCGACCGTTTGATGGGGCGGGTCGGCTAAGGCGGGAAGAGCGTCTCCCTCCTCGTCCACGCAATCCCCCGGAGCGGGTTGCGAGCGCGAGCCCTTGGTCGAAGGGCTCAAGAAAGGCTCCCACTGGCGCTCCTCCGATTCCGGAGCCCCCTTCAAAGGGCCGATTTCCTCAGGCCAACAGCCCTCCAGCCCATCCCACACACCCCTCCCATCCACCCTCCCCGACTTTGTCAGCAGCCGTGGTTCAGCTCCCAGGCTCAGGCATTTGGAAATGGCCAAACTCCACGGAAACCCGGAGGGTTTCCAGAGATTAGCCGGGGGTCGGACCCGGCTCAGCGGGTTCGACCCCCGAGTCCTCATCCCAACGCTCCAACCCCTTGCGGCCTCGTGGATTCCGCCCCCCTCTCCCCCTCCCCCCCACCCTAAAGTGGCTCCCCCCTCCATCCAATCCTTGTGGCCGCCCCGAAGTGCGTTCAAGAGTAAGCCGTGATGAGAGACGGCGAACCGCTGCCGATCCACCCGCCCGCCTTCCGGGTGCAGCCCCCCCGCCTCCTCCGGTTCGCCCGCTGCCTCCCGCCCGCGCTCGCCGCCGCCTTCCTGCTCCTGCCCCTCGCCGCCTCACCCGCGGCCCCCACCCCCTCCTCCACCCTCGAACACCTGCTCCAGGGCCGTTACGAGTCCGCGGTCAATGCCGCCACCGCCGCCCTCGAAACGGATTCCAGGATCGAGGCCTGGCACGCCCTCCGCATCCAGTCCCTCCTCGCCCTCGGCCGCTATCCCGAAGCCGACGCGGCCATGACCAATGCCCTGGCCGTCCATCCCCGCAGCGTCACCCTCCGCTGGCTGGCCCGCGACGCCTTCTCCCTCAACGGTCGCCCCGACCGCGCCGCCGAGGCCGTCTCCGAAATCCCCCGCCTCGTCTCCCAACGACCCTGGGCCTACCGCGAAACCTCCGACCTCGTCGCCGTCGGACGCGCCCTCCTCGCCGGCGGAGTCGATCCCAAGGACGTCCTCGACCGCATCTATGCCGTCGCCAAACGGGCCGCCCCGGACCACCGCGACATCTACCTCGCCAGCGGCGAACTCGCCCTCGAAAAACAGGACTTCGCCCTCGCCGCACAGCACTTCGAGGAAGGCCTCCAGCGGTTCCCGGAAGATCCGGATCTCCTGTTCGGCCGGGCCCGCGCCTTCGCCCCCTCCGACCGGCAGGTCATGGGCGCCATGATCGAGGCCGCCCTCAAAATCAACCCGCGCCACGTCCCCAGCCTCCTGCTCCTCGCCGACCACCGCATCGACGCCGAAGACTACGAGGCCTCCTCCCAAACCCTCGCCGAAGCCCACGCCGTCAATCCCCACCACCCCGAAGCCTGGGCCTACGCCGCCGTCATCGCCCACCTCCGCAACGATCCCGCGGCCGAACAGGCCGCCCGCAATGCCGCCACCCGCCACTGGCCCTCCAATCCCGCCGTCCCCCACCTCATCGGCCGCAAACTCTCCCAGAAATACCGCTTCGCCGAAGGCGCCGCCCTCCAGCAGGAAGCCCTCGCCTTCGCCCCAGACTTCCTCCCCGCCCGCGCCCAGCTCGCCAGCGACTTCCTCCGCCTCGGCGAGGACGCCGCCGGCTGGGACCTCATCCAGCAGGTCCATGCCCGCGACGCCTACGACGTCACCGCCTACAATCTCGTCACCCTCTACGACACCCTCTCCCAGTTCCGCACCCTCACCAACGATCACTTCATCGTCCGGATGAGCGCCCACGAAGCGGACCTCTACGGCCCTCGCGTCCTCGATCTCCTCGAACGGGCCCGCAACCATCTCGCCCCCAAATACGGCCTCACCCCCACCCAGCCCACCATCGTCGAGATCTTTCCCGATCCGAAGGACTTCGGCGTCCGCACCTTCGGCATGCCGGACAACCCCGGCTACCTCGGCGTCTGCTTCGGCCGCGTCATCACCGCCAACAGCCCCGCCTCCAACCGCGGTCGCCCCGTCAACTGGGAGGCCGTCCTCTGGCACGAGTACTGCCACGTCGTCACCCTCCAGCTCACCGCCAACAAAATGCCCCGCTGGCTCAGCGAGGGCATCTCCGTGTACGAGGAACGCCTCGCCAACCCCGCCTGGGGCGAGCAGCTCAACCCGCGCTATCGCGAAATGCTCCTGGGCCCCGACCTCACCCCGGTCTCCCGCCTCAGCGCCGCCTTCCTCATGCCCAGGTCCCCCCTCCACCTCCAGTTCGCCTATTACCAGTCCTCCCTCGTGGTCGAGTTCCTCGTCGAGCGCTTCGGCCTCCCCGCCCTCCTTGCCATCCTCAACGACCTCCGCGACGGCACCTTCATCAACGTCGCCCTCGAATCCCATACTGCCCCCATCGAGACCCTAGAACGCGATTTCACCGGGTTCGCCAAATCCAGGGCCATGACTCTCGGCCCGGACCTCGACTGGACTCCCCCCGAGGATCGCCGCCGCCCCGCCCTCGCCAACATCCTCGAACAGGCCACCGGCGGCTCCCGTTCCAATTACTGGTCCCTCCTCGAACAGGCCCGCGCCCAGGTCGAGAACCGCCAGTGGGACCTCGCCCAACCCACCCTCGAATCCCTCCTCTCCCACTACCCCAACCAAAAGGGCCCCAATAGTGCCCATGCCCTCCTCGCCCGCCTCCACCGCGACCAGGGCGATGCCGCCGCCGAACGCGCCGCCCTCGAACGCTGGGCCTCCGTCGATGGCGAAGCCATCGACGCCTACCTCCGCTTGATGGAACTCGCCCGCGCCGAATCCGACTGGCCCGCCGTGGAACAAAACGCCCTCCGCTTCCTCGCCGTCAATCCCCTCGTCGCCCCACCCTATCGTCACCTCGCCCGCGCCTCCGAACATCTCGGCAACCTCCCCGACGCCATCGGCCATTACCGCACCCTCCTCCGCCTCGACCCGCCCAATCCCGGCGATGTCCATTTCCAGCTCGCCCGCCTCCTCGAACCTTCCTCCCCGCCCGCCGCCCGCCGCCACGCCCTGGAAGCCCTCGAGGAAGCCCCACGCCACCGCGCCGCCCTCCAACTCCTTCGCCGCCTCGGTCCCAGCCACGCCCACACAACCCCGGAACCCGGCATGGACCCGGCCCTCCGGGACCGATACGGATTGGGTGGCACTGACCCGGCCGCCCGTGACCGATACGGGTTGGTTGAACCGCCGGACGAACCCGCCACCCCCGAAGCCCCCCCAACCGACCCAACCCCGCCAACACCCTGATGCGGCCGTCCCTCCTCACCCTCCTGCTCCTCGTCCTCATGGCCGGCGTCGTCCTCGGCCAGCGGCGATCCGGACGCTGGTTCGGTGAGGGTCGCGGCGGGGACACCGCCCGCACCGCCCGCGAACTCGAGTCCCACAGCACCGGGACCCCCATGTGGCACAACCCCCCGGGCTTCGAACACGATGTCTTCACCTTCGCCCGCGTCCGTTACCGCAACTACGGCCCCGATGGTCACGGATGGCGCGTGGACCTCCCCGACGCCGATCTCAACCTCTCGTACCGCCTCCAGCAGATGACGTCGATCCGCGCGGACCCCCACGGACGCATCATCGACCTCACCGACCCCGACCTCCCCAACTACCCCTTCCTCTACATCGTCGAACCCGGCGGCCTCTGGCTCGACGACGCCGAAATCGTCGCCCTCCGACAGCACCTCCTCAACGGCGCCTTCCTCATGCTCGACGATTTCTGGGGCGAACTCGCCTGGGAAAACGCCGCCCACGTCATGCGCCAGGTCCTGCCCGACCGCGAGTTCCAGGAACTTTCCCTCGACCACGAACTCTACCAGCGCCCCTTCCGCATCACCTCCAAAGGTCAGGTCCCCAACGTCGGCCTCGGCATCCAAAGCCAGTACCACGGCCGCACCTGGGAACGCCCCGACGCCCGCGAAGTCCATCACCGCGCCATCCTCGACGACCGCGGTCGCATCATGGTCCTCGCCACCCACAACACCGACAACGGCGACGGATGGGAACGCGAGGGCGAGGACAATTACTTCTTCCGCGAGTTCTCCGAGAAAATCGCCTATCCCCTCGGCATCAATATCATCTTCCACGTGATGACCCACTAATGAGCTTCCTCACCCCCACCGAACCGCCCCGGATCGAACCCCGGCCCGATCCCCTCGAACTCCAACGCCAGACCGTCGAACGCCTCGCCGGCAGCAAGGCCCGCATCGAGGCCGAACTCGCCAAGGCCATCGTCGGTCAACGCGAGGTCATCGAACAAATCCTCCTCGCCCTCTTCGCCGGTGGCCATTGCCTCATCACCGGCGCCCCAGGCCTCGCCAAGACGCTCCTCGTCAAGTCCATCGCCCAGATCTTCCACCTCCGCTTCCAGCGCATCCAGTTCACCCCGGACCTCATGCCCGCCGACATCACGGGCACCGAGATCCTCCAGGACGCCGGCCACGAACGCCGCATGGTCTTCGTCCCCGGCCCGATCTTCGCCAACATGATCCTCGCGGACGAAATCAACCGCACCCCGCCCAAAACCCAGGCCGCCCTCCTCGAGGCCATGCAGGAACACCAGGTCACCGCCTCCGGCGTTCGTCATCCCCTCCATCCCCCCTTCTTCGTCCTCGCCACCCAGAACCCCATCGAGATGGAGGGCACCTACCCCCTCCCCGAGGCCCAGCTCGACCGCTTCATGTTCAATGTGGTCATGGATTACCTCCCCGAACCCGACGAGGTGCAGGTCATCCTCCAGACCACCGGCAAACCGCCCCTCCCCATCGAACCCCTCTTCAACGGCGAAGACGTCCTCAGCTTCCATTCCCTCGTCCGCCAGGTCCCCGTCGCCGAGGAACTCGTCCGCTACGCCGTCCAGCTCGCCGCCGCCTCCCGCCCCCGGCCCTCCGGCGGTCTCGACTTCATCCGCGAATGGGTCACCTGGGGAGCCGGCACCCGCGCCGCCCAGTTCCTGGTCCTCGGCGCCAAGGCCCGCGCCCTCCTCCGCGGTCGCGCCCATGTCTCCGTCGAGGATATCCGCACCCTCGCCGCCCCCACCCTCCGCCATCGCGTCCTCCTCAACTACCGGGCCGAAGCCGAAAACGTCGGCGTCGAATCCGTCATCCAGCGCCTCCTCGAAGCCGTCCCGGCGCCCCTTGCCTCATGACCCCGGAGCCGTCATCGGCCCCCGCCTCACGCCACGGCGCCCTGGTCGATCCCCGGGCCCTCATGGCCCTCCGCAACCTCGAGTGGCGTGCCCGCGCCGTCGTCGAGGGCTTCCGCAATGGCCTCCATCGCAGCCCCTACCACGGCTTCTCCGTCGAGTTCACCGAGTACCGCCAGTACTCCCCCGGCGACGATCCCCGCTACCTCGACTGGCGCGTCCTCGGCCGCAGCGACCGCCATTTCATCAAACGCTTCGAGGACGAAACCAACCTCCGCTGCCATCTCCTCGTGGACCTCAGCCGGTCCATGACCCTCGCCTCCACCGGCTATTCCAAGGCCGCCTACGCCGCCACCGTCGCCGCCACCCTCGCCCACTTCCTCCATCGCCAGGGCGACGCCACCGGTCTCCTCACCTTCGATGAGCGCATCCGCGATTTCCTCCCCGCCCGCCACCGCTTCGGGCACCTTCGCCGCATCATGCTGGCCCTCGAAGCCCCCCCGTCCGGCCGCGCCACCGACCTCATCACCCCCCTCCAGCGCGCCGCGGACATCCTCCGCAAACGGGGCCTGATCGTGCTCCTCTCGGATCTCCTCGCCCCCCCCGACCGGCTCGACAAAAGCCTCACCGTCCTCGCCGCCGCCGGTCACGAAATCACCCTCTTCCAGGTCCTCGACCCCGTCGAACTCTCCCTCGCCTACGACACCCCGTCCTGGTTCGAGGATCTCGAATCCGGTCGTACGGTCTTCGTCGATCCCGCCGCCGTCCGCGCCCGCTATCGCGAACGCCTCGAAGCCCATGCCAATGCCATCCGCGATGTCTGCCGCCGCCTCGGCATCGCCTGGCACCGCCTGGTCACCGATCAACCCGTCGAACTCGCCCTCCTCCACTTCCTCCAGGAACGGTCCCGCCGCACCCCGGCCGTCCGCCGCTTCGCCCCCGCCGCCGGCGGACCCCACCCAGGATGAGCTTCCTCGCCCCACTCTTCCTACTCGGTGCGGCCGCCGTCGCCCTCCCGATCGTCTTCCATCTCATCCGCAAGACCACCCGGGTCCGCATCCCCTTCAGCTCCCTCCTGTTCCTCCCGCCCTCCCCCCCGCGGGTGACCCAGCGCAGCCGGCTCGAAGACCTCCTCCTCCTCGCCCTTCGCTGCCTCGTCATTGCCCTCCTCGCCCTCGGCTTCGCCCGCCCGTTCTTCAAGGCCAGTTCCCTCGCCGATCCCTCCTCCCCACCCCCCGCCCGCATCCTCCTCCTGGTGGACACCAGCGCCAGCATGCAGCGCCAGAACCTCTGGCCGGACGCCCTCAATCGTGTCGCCCACCATACCCGCGCCGCCGCTCCCGCCGATGAACTCGCCGTCTGGACCTTCGATCGCCAGTCCCGCCCCCTCGTGACCTTCCGCGACTGGAACGGCGCCAACCCCGGCGAACGCCCCGCCCTCGTCAACGCCCGCCTCGCGGAGACCCGGCCCGGCTGGTTCGCCACCCACCTCGACGACGCCCTCGCCGCCGCCGCAGAACATCTCCTCGAATCGTCCGACCCCAACCGCCCCGCCGGTCCCCGCCGCGTCATCCTGATCTCCGACCTCCAGGAGGGCGCCCGTCTCGACCGCCTCCAATCCTTCGACTGGCCCCGCAACCTGGACCTCGCGGTCGATCCCGTAACCCCGCGCCGTCCCGGCAACGCCAGCCTCCATCCCGTCCCCGACGCCGCCGCCGCCCTCTCCGCCACCCAGTCCGTCGTCCGCATCCGCATCCACAATTCGCCCGACGCCACCCGCGACACCTTCCAGGTCGGCTGGGCCCGTTCCGATCGCCCCGGCTTCGCCCAGCGCGCCGAGGATGTCCAGGTCCCCCCAGGCCAGTCCCGCACCCTCGTCCTCCCCGTCCCAACCGATGCCCCGGTCGATCACCTCCTCCTCGAAGGCGACGACGAACCGTTCGACAACCGGGCCTTTATCGTCCCCCCGGCCGCCCAACGCCTCCGCGCCCTCTACTTCGGCTCCGAAACCACCGGGGAACCCACCCAGCCCCTGTTCTTCCTGCGCCGCGCCTTCCCTCCCGCCGGCCGGTTCGGCCTCGACATCGTCGCCCATCGCCCCACCGATCCCCTCGACCCGTCCGCTCTGTCCGCCGCTTCCCTCTACTTCGCCACCGAGGCACTCCCACCCGCCCTCGCCCAGCGCCTCCGGGACGAGGTGATTTCAGGCAAGACCCTCCTCTTCGCCCCCACCCGGGCCGACGCCTTCGCCTCGCTGGGCCCCCTGCTGGACGGTCCGGCCCCCGCCGCCTCGGAAGCCACCGTCCGTTCCTACGCTCTTCTGGGTTCGCTCGATTTTCGTCACCCGTTCCTCCTGCCCTTCGCCGATCCCCGCTTCAGTGACTTCTCGCGCATCCACTTCTGGAAACATCGACGCCTCGACGACGCCCTCCTGCCCGGCGCCCACGTCGTCGCCCGCTTCGATTCCGGCGATCCCGCCTGGATCGAATGCCCCCGCGGCCGTGGCCGGATCGTCCTCTTCACCAGCGGCTGGCACCCCGAGGACAGTCAGCTCGCCCTGTCCACCAAGTTCGTCCCCCTCCTCCTCTCCATGGTCGAACACGCCGGCGGCGACCTGGCCGCGCCCGCCGAGTCCGTCACCGTCGGCGATCCCCTCCCCCTGCCCCCTTCCGTAACCTCCAGCCTTACGGTCCGTCTGCCCCAGGGCACAACCGTGAATCTGCCCCCCGGAACAGCCCAGTTCGAAGACACCGCCGTCCCCGGCATCTACGAGGTGCGCGCCGACGGCTCCGCCTTCCGGTTCGCCGTCAACGTCCACCCCGCCGAGTCCCGCACCTTCCCCCAGCCCCTCGAATCCCTCGAAGCCTTCGGAGCCCCCGTTCGCACCGGACCCGTCCGATCCCAGCCCCGTCCGGAACAGGCTGTCCAACTCGCCGCCCTCGAAGCCGAAGGCCGCCAGAAACTCTGGCGCTGGCTGCTCGTCGCCGCCCTCGCCGCCCTGCTCGTTGAGTCCGCCCTCGCCGGTTGGCGGGGACGCCGTCCCACCTCTCCCATGGAGAACCCCACATGACTGAAGGACTCCTCCGCGACCGTCTCGAGCCCGTCGCCTGGCGCCAGCGCATGCACCGCTTCTGGTGGCGCCTGACCCTCGGCTGGGCCATCGCCGCCGCCCTCGCGCTCCTCGTTCTCCTGGTCCAATCCCTCGCCGGCCTGGCCTCGCCCCTCAGCCTCCCGCTCGTCGGCCTCGTCGGACTCGTCGCCGCCCTCGCCGTCGCCCTCCGCGGCAGCGCTTCACCCCCGGACCTCCCCGCCGCCGCCGCCGCGGTCGAACGCCGCCACCCGGAACTCGACGGACTCCTCCTCACCGCCATCCAGCAGCACGGCCGCCCGGGCGCCCCCCTCTCCTACCTCCAGCGCTGCCTCGTTCGCGACGCCGTGGCCCATAGCCGACGCCACGCCTGGTCCCAGGTCATGCCCGGTTCCCGCATCGCCCGCGCCGCCCTCGCACAGACCGCCACCCTCGTCGTCTTCCTCATCGCCCTTTACGGACTTCGCGCCCCCACCCCGGCCCTCGGCGATTCCCCGCTCTTCGTCCGCACCTCGGGCCTCACGGTCACCCCCGGTGACACCACCCTCGAACGCGGCGACAGCCTCATCGTCCTCGCCCGCTTCGGCGGCACGGTCCCCGCCAACGCCACCCTCGTCCTCGGCAATCATCCCGCTTCGGAACAGCGCATCCCCCTCACCCGCAGCCTCTCCGATCCGGTCTTCGGCGGGACGGTCCCCGACGTCGCCCGCGACTTCTCCTACCGCATCGAGTACGAGGGCCGCGCCACCCGCCCTTACGCCGTCCGGGTCTTCGAACATCCCCGCCTCGAACAGGCCGATGCCGACCTCGCCTACCCGGAATACACCCGCCTCCCCGCCCGCCGCATCGAGGACACCCGCCGCGTTTCCGCCGTCGAGGGCACCCGCCTCGATCTCGCCCTGCGCCTCAACAAACCCGTGTCGTCCGCCCGGCTCACCCCCCGCCAGGCCCAGCTTCCCGTCATCCCCCTCACCGTCGCACCGGATCGCGCCGTCGCCTCCCTCCCCGAATTCCCCCTCCTCCGCACCGCCACCTACGACCTCCAGCTCATCGACGCCGACGGCCGGTCCAACAAGGTCCCCGCCCACTTCGTCTTCCAGGTCCTCTCCAATCGCACCCCCGAACTCCGCCTGACCTCCCCCCGTGGCGACATCCGCCCCTCCGCCCTCGAAGAGGTACGCTTCGAAGGCACCGTCTGGGACGACTTCGGCGTCCTCGCCCACGGGATCGCCTTCCAGCTCGTCGGCCAGGAGGAGCACTCCCTCGAACTCGGTCGCGAGGTCCCGCCCTCCGAACGCCGTTCCTTCCAGCACCTCCTCCGACTCGAAGACCTCGGCGTCCGCCCCGATGAACTCCTCTCCTGGTACGTCTGGGCCGATGACATCGGTCCCGACGGCGAACTCCGCCGCACCTTCGGCGACCTCCTCTTTGCCGAGATCCGCCCCTTCGAGGAAGTCTTCCGCCAGGGCGATTCCTCCCAGAACGGCGAGGACGGCGGCGGTCAGGGCGGCAGCCCGGGTGGCCAGACCCAGGAACTTGTCCAGCTCCAGAAGCAGATCGTCAGCGCCACCTGGAATCTCCAGCGCAACACCCGCTCCGTCACCCCCGCCTACGCCACCGACGTCAAGGTGGTCCTCGATTCCCAGTCCGAGGCCCTCCAGCGCGCCGAAGGCATCGCTTCCGAGGCCGCCGATCCCCGTCAGGCCCCCCTCTGGGACGCCGTCGTCGAAAACATGGGCCAGGCCGTCGTCCGCCTGACCGATGCCTCCACCTCCCTCCCCGCCCTCGCCTCCGCCCTAGCCGCCGAACAGTCCGCCTACCAGCGCCTCCTCCAGCTTCAGGCCCGCGAAACCGAGGTCTCCCGCTCCCGCAATCGCGGCCAGGGCCAGGGCCAGGGCGGCAACCAGCGACAGCTCGACCAGCTCGAACTCACCGACGCCGAAAACCGCTACGAAACCCAGCGCCAGGCCCAGTCCGCCAATACCCCCGAACGCCGCGAACAACTCCAGGTCCTCAATCGCCTCCAGGAACTCGCCCGCCGCCAGCAGGACCTCAACGAACGCCTCCGCGAACTCCAGACCGCCCTCCAGGAGGCCCGCACCGAGGCCGAACGCGAGGAGCTGCGCCGCGAACTCCGCCGCCTCCAGGAGGAACAACGCCAGATGCTCGCCGACCTCGACGAACTCGATCAACGCACCCAGCGCCCCGAAAACCAGGCCCGCATGTCCGAACTCCGACAGCAGCTCGAACAGGCCCGCGAGGACATGCAGCGCGCCAGCGAAGCCACCCGCGAAGACGCCGTCTCCCAGGCCCTCGCCGCCGGCTCCCGCGCCCAGCGTCAGCTCCAGTCCATGCGCGATGATCTTCGCCGCCAGAACTCCAGCGAGTTCGCCGAGGACCTCCGTCAGCTCCGCTCCGATGCCCGCGACCTCGAACGCCGCCAGCAGGAGATCTCCCGCGATCTCACCACCCCCGACGCCTCCCAGCGCCGCACCCTCGGTTCTCCCGAACTTCCCCCCGCCCTCGCCGAACGCCTCGCCGAACAACGAGCCGCCCTCACCAACCTCGTCGATCGCGCCACCCAGCTTTCCCAGGACGCCGAAACCTCCGAGCCCCTCGTCTCCCAACACCTCTACGACACCCTCCGCCAGCTCAACCAGGACGAAGCCCAAAGTGTCCGCCAGCTCCAGGAGGATCTCATCGAACGCGGCCAGATGACCCGCGCCCTCTACGACCGCCTCCGCGCCTCCGCCGCCAGCGATGACCCCGCCAAAACCCTCGAAGCCGCCGCCGAACTCCTCCGCCAGGGCCTCGCCCCCGAAGCCGGCCAAGCCAGCCGCCGCGCCCAGGCCAACCTCGAATCCGTCCGCCAGGGCGTCGAACGTGCCGCCTCCAGCGTCCTCGGCGACGATACCGCCGCCCTCCAGCTCGCCCGGGACGAACTCGACGCCCTCGCCGAACAACTCGAACGCGAAATCGCCGAGGCCGCCCCGCAATTGGCCCAGACCGGCGCCGATCCCTCCACTCCCGGCTCCACCCCCGCCAATGACGCCGCTCCCCAGGCCGGCGGACCAGGCCAGCGTGATCCCCAAGGCACTCCCCAAACCGGATCCCAGGCCCGGGCCCAAGCCGGTTCCCAACCCGGTTCGGATCCGTCCGGCCAACCCGGCTCCGAACCCGGCTCCGAACCCGGTTCCCAACCCGGTTCCCAACCCGGTTCCCAACCCGGCGGCCAAGGTCAGGCTCAGGCACAAGCCCAGGCCGGCTCCCAACCCGGGGACCAACCCGGCTCCCAATCCGGCCCCGGCGGCGGCCAGCAGGAGGGTCAACCCGGCGCCCGGGACGGTTCCCAACCCGGCCAACGTGGCACCGCCCAGGCCTCAGCCCAGCGTCAGCGCGGCGGTCGCGCCCCCGGAGCCAGCGACTTCGGCGTCGATCTCGACGCCCTCCTCGGCGGCGACGCCACCGACACCGGCGGCGGTGGTTCCTCGGCGGGTCGCGGCCCCCTCACCGCCGAGGGTTTCGGCCCCTGGTCCGATCGCCTCCGCGAGGTCGAGGAACTCCTCGACTTCCCCGAACTCCGCACCCAGGTCGCCAACGCCCGCGAACGGGCCCGCCAAACCCGGCTCGAAGCCCGGCGCGACCTCAAGAAACCCGACTGGGCCGTGGTCCACCTCGAAATCCTCCAACCCCTGGTCGAGGTCCGCCGCGAACTCGATGCCGAACTCGCCCGCCGCACCTCGGCCGATCCCCTCCTCCCCATCGACCGTGACCCCGTCCCCAACCGCTTCTCCGAACTCGTCCGCCGCTACTACGAGGAACTCGGTCGCGACCGCTGAACCCTGACCGCTGAACCCCTTTCCATGCCCCAACCCCGTTTCGTCCATGGGACTGTCCTTCGCCGGTAACGCATGGTGGCTGCCAGCCGCCCTGGTCGTCGGCCTCGCCGCCCTGCTCCTCCTCTGGAGCTACCGGCCCCACCTCTCCCCACCCCTCCGCTGGCTCTGCGGCTCCCTCAAACTCCTCGGCATCGCCGCCCTCGCCCTCTGCCTCCTCGAACCGCTCCGCTCCGCCCAGCGCGTCCGCCCCGGCGCCAACCTCTTCGCCATCGTCGTCGATAACAGCGAGAGCCTCCGCATCAAGGACAACGCCGCCGCCCAGCCGCGCGATGCCCTCGTCCGCCAGTGGCTCGGTTCCCCCGCCGACGGTTGGCAGGCCGACCTCGCCGATCCTTTCGAAGTCCGTCGCTACCTCTTCGATGGCCGCCTCCAGGGCGTCACCGACTTCGACCCGCTCACCTTCGACGGACGTTCCTCCGCCCTGGGTTCCGCCCTGGGCACCCTCGCCGAACGCCTCCGCGGCCGCCCCCTCGCCGGCGTGCTGCTCTTCACCGACGGCAACGCCACCGACCTCGCCGGCTCCCCCCCCAGCCTCGATGGGCTCGCCCCGGTCTATCCCGTCGTCGTCGGTCGCCACGAAGCCATCCGCGACCTCTCCCTCGCCCAGGTGTCCGTCAGTCAGTCCGCCTTCGAAGACCAGCCGGTCACCATCCAGGTCGAGGCCACCGCCCCCGGCTTCCGAGGCGAACGCATCGTCGCCCGCCTCCGCGACCCCTCCGGCCGCGTGGTCGAGGAACACGCCCACACCGTCCGCGGCGACGGCTCCTCCATCCCGTTCCGCTTCCAGCCGCGCCCGGACGACCTCGGCCTCGCCTTCTACGAAATGCTCGTTCTCGCCCAGCGCGATGCCTCCGCCACCGACCGCCCCACCAACACCCTCCAGGAAGCCACCCTCGCCAACAACAGCCGCTTCCTCGCCGTGGACCGCGGCGGTGGCCCTTACCGCATCCTCTACGTCTCCGGCCGTCCCAACTGGGAGTTCAAGTTCCTCAACCGCGCCATCGAAACCGACGCCCAGGTCCAGCTCGTCGCCCTCATCCGCGTCGCCAAACGCGAACCCCGCTTCGAGTTCCGCGGCCGCACCGGCGAAACCTCCAACCCCCTCTTCCGCGGCTTCGGCAGCCAGGCCCCCGAGGAGGTCGAACGCTACGACCAGCCCGTCCTCGTCCGCCTCAACACCCGCGACGAACTCGAACTCGCCGGCGGCTTCCCCCGCACCCCGGAGGAACTCTCCCCCTACCACGCCGTGGTCCTCGATGACCTCGAAGCCGCCTTCTTCGCCCCCGACCAGGCTCTCCTCCTCCAGAAGTTCGTCTCCGAACGCGGCGGCGGCGTCCTCATGCTCGGCGGCATGGAGTCCTTCCGTGAGGGCGGTTACCACCGGACCCCCATCGGCGACATGCTCCCCGTGTACCTCGACCGCGAGGTGCCCACCCCGCCCGACACCCCCCTCCGCTACGACCTCGCCCGCGAAGGCTGGCTCCAACCCTGGGCCCGGACCCGTGACCAGGAATCCGCCGAACGCCAGCGACTCGACACCATGCCCCCTTTCCTCGTCGCCAACCGTGTCCGCGGCACCAAACCCGGCGCCAGCCTCATTGCCACGGCCCGCGACCCCGCCGGCCACGATCATCCCGCCCTCGTCGTCCAGCGCTTCGGACGCGGGCGCGTCGGCGCCCTCCTCGTCGGCGACCTCTGGCGCTGGGGCATGCGCGATCCCGCCGCCCGTGCCGACCTCGATAAATCCTGGCGCCAGCTCTTCCGCTGGCTCGTGTCCGAAGTCCCCGAACGGACCGAACTCTCCGTCGAACCCATCCCCGCCGATCCCCTCGGCGCCGTCCGCCTCGAGGCCCGGGTCCGTGACCCGAAATTCCAACCCTTCGACAACGCCACAGTCACCCTCGACATCGAACCTGTCACCTTCGCCCCCGCGGCCACCGGCGCCCCCGCCGGGTCCCGGCCCGAGGCCGCACCCGCCTCCCAGCCCATTCGCCTCCGCGCCGAACCGTCCCCCACCGAACCCGGCCTCTACCACGCCACCTTCCTCCCCCGCCATCCGGGCGCCTACCGCGCCACCGCCTCGGTGACCAACGAACTCGGCGCCCCCTACGGCCGTGCCACCGCCGGTTGGGCCCACAACCCCGCCGCCGACGAGTTCCGCTCCCTCCTCCCCAATCTCCCCCTCCTCGAATCCATCGCCCAACGGACCGGAGGCGAAATCATCCGCCCCGAAGACCTCCCGGCCTTCGTCCGCAGCCTCCCCAACCGCTCCGCTCCGATCATGGAATCCTACGCGCGCCCGCTCTGGAACTCCCCCTGGATCTTCGCCTTCGCCCTCGCCTGCTTCGTCACCGAATGGGGCATCCGCCGCTGGAAAGGACTCCCGTGAGATCGCCGTTCCCCTCCCTGTCCCCACTGCTCCTCGCCGTCGGCCTGGCCGCCTCGGCCAGCCTTCCCCCCGCAGCACCACCCCAATCCGCACCCCGCGAACCGCAGGCACCCCGGCCACCCCACGCGGAAACCACCCATGTCATCCTGGTCCTCGGCGCCCCGGGCGAACCCGAGTTCGAATCCGCCTTCCGCGATCAGGCCCGGCGCTGGCAGCGCGTCGCCTTCGACGCAGGCGCCGCCGTCACCCTCATCGACCGGCCACCGGATCCGGATCCCTCCCCCGAATCCCACGTCCTCCACGAATCCGACGTCCCCACCCGTGCCCCCGTCGTCGAACCCGCCTCCGCCCCGCTCACCGCTCTCGCCCAACTCCAACAAACGCTGGAGGCCGAACCCCGCGACGTCCCCGCCGACCTCTGGCTCGTTCTCATCGGACACGGCACCTTCGACGGTCAGGATGCCCGCTTCAACCTGCCCGGACCCGATCTCACCGCCGATGACCTCGCCGCCTGGCTCCAGCCCTTTCGCCGCCCCCTGGCCATCATCAACACCGGCTCCGCCAGCGCCCCCTTTCTCCCCAGGCTCTCCGCCTCCAACCGCGTTGTGATCACCGCCACCCGCAGCGGGTTCCAGGTCAACTTCGCCCGCTTCGGAACCTATCTCGCCCAGGCCATCGACGACCCCGAAAGCGACCTCGATCACGACGGCCAAACCTCCCTCCTCGAAGCCTTCCTCACCGCCGCCCATCGTGTCGCCGAGTTCTACCGGACCGAAGGCCGGCTCGCCACCGAGCATCCCCTCCTCGATGACAACGGCGATGGCCTCGGCACCCCCGCCGACTGGTTCCGCGGACTCCGCCCCACCCGGCGCGCCCAGAACAACGCCCCCCTCGACGGACTCCGCGCCCACCAGTTCCATCTCAAACGCAGCCCCCTCGAAGCCGCCCTCACCCCCGGGCAGCGCCAGCTCCGCGACCAACTCGAACGCGACGTCGCCCGCCTCCGCGACGCCAAGTCCATGCTCCCCGAAGCAGACTACTACCACCGCCTGGAATCCATCCTCCTCGAACTCGCCGCCCTCTACGCCCAGCTCGAACCGGCCCCCTCCTCCGATCCCGACCCGTAAGGCTCCATCCGCCCCACCCCTGTTCAAGGGTCAGGTCGGCTGTCAACCTTCGCTCCCGGACTGACCGCTTACCGCACGCGGATCATCCAGTGCACCGCCACATTGACCGGTCGCGTCTCGACCCCTTCCCCGGGCTGAACCGCCGCCGGATTCACCAGGATCGGCGCCGTCTCATCCGGCAGCTTCACCCCGTGAAACCGAACCCATTCGGCCCCGGAACCGGGCGCCACGGCCTCGGCCACCCCGGCCAGACCGTGGGTATGCGGACCCACACTCTCCTCCTGCAAAGTGCCCACCGTGTCCCCCAGATTCCCCCCGGGCGCCGACGCCATCCGTCGTTCGGCCTCGATATCCCTCCCGAATCCGTCGGCACCCCGATTAACCCCGCGCACGAAGCGCCCGCGCAAATCCGGTAGTCGGAACGTCACCCCATTGGCGCTCCCGCCCCAGGAACTCCCCAAGACCTCGTGCAGCGCCCGGTAGGCCGTCACGGCCAGTTCCCGTCCATCGCACAACATCCAGCCTTCGGCCTCCGGTACCTTCGCCGCCGGGCCTGCAAAGGCGACCAGTGTCCCCACCGGCACCCCACCTCCGGACCGCTCTCCCCCCGACTCCGCGGCCGGCACCCGGGCCAAACCCGCACCCAGCCACCATCCCGCCGCCAACAGGCACCCCGCCCACCCCAGCCCTTGGATCATCATTCTTGCTGTCACGATCCCTATGGCATTGGCAACCGATCCCAATCGTCTTGTCCCATCCTCATCCAGCGACATACCGCCCATCCTACCCCCGCCAGCCACCCAAGTCGCACCCGGAACCGCCTTGTTTAATAGGTCAGGCTATTTAAAATTTGACCTGCATTGTATTAAGACAGTGTTTTTACACTTGACGAAATTCCCTTACCCCCCAATACTGGCCTCCAGATCTTTGCACACCCCACCCCCCCCACCCCATGAGGACTCCTCGCATCAA
>JAHCBA010000070.1 GCA_019634625.1 Verrucomicrobiia bacterium | reverse complement strand
AGGGCTTAACGTGCTGCGCGATCTCCGTGTGGATGCGGTGGGATAGTCTGCCGCATCGGCGTGGAATCTCCTCTGCCGGGCGGTTGCTGGACCCTCCCGATTCGGATCGCTGGCAGGCCCCGCAACTGCGCCCCTCCCCTGCCCGGCTCGCAGAGCCCGGCCCTCCGCTCCCACCCCATCGCTTCACTTCAGAGCCTCCACGCTCCCTACAATCCGCCCCAGATCGCGTGCGCGTCACCGCCCCATGCGGCTTCATGTCCCAAGGACCAAGCCATGAACACTCGATTCCCGCGCCGGACGTTCTTGCGCTCTCATCTCGGGGCGATTCTCACCACCGCCGTCGCACCAGCCTTTCTGCGGTCCGCGATCCTGGGCCGCGCCGGGGAGGTCGGACCCAACAGCCGCATTCAGGTGGGTTGCATCGGCCTGGGGCCGCAGGGCCGCGGTGTGATGGGCGGATTCCTGACGCAGTCGGACGTGCGGATCACCGGCCTCTGCGATGTCGCCACCCCTCACCTCGAGGCGGCTGGAGCGCAGGTTCGGACCCGCTACCAGGACGGACCGTGCCCTGCATTCGGGGATTTCCGCGAACTCCTCGATCAGCCCGGCATCGACGCCGTCCTCATCGCCACCCCCGACCACTGGCACGTCCCCGTGGCCCTCGCCGCCGTCCGGGCCGGCAAGGATCTCTACCTCGAAAAGCCCCTGGGCCTCTCGGTCGCTGAAGCCCTTGCCCTGCTCCGAGCTGTCCGCCGCCAGCAGCGGATCTTCCAGTTCGGGACCCAGCAGCGTTCGGCCGGTGAATTTCATCGCGCCGTCTCCCTCGTCCGCGCCGGTCGGATCGGCGCTCTCCGGGCCATCCATGTCTGGGCCCCGGCCAGCCGGCCCGGTGGCTCGATCCGACCCGCCCCCGTGCCGCCCGGATGGAACTACGACTTCTGGTTGGGACCCGCCCCCGAAACGCCCTGCACGGAGGGCAGACTGGCGGACGACCCGGACACCGGCGCCTGGAAGACGTGGTGGTTTCGCTACGACTACACGCTCGGCTTCCTCTCGGGCTGGGGGATTCATCCCCTCGATATCGCCCTATGGGGACATCCGTCGATGCTCGAAGACACCGTCGAGGTGGAGGGACGGGCCGCTTTCCCAACCGAAGGCGCCTGTGACACGGCGATCGCCTGGGACGTTCGGTTCCGGTTCGCCGATGGCGTCACCCTGGTTTTCAAGGGCACCCCCAACGGAGACGACACGCCCGGCGAACTCACCGACCTCACGGCCTGGCACGACCGCTACGGCGGCATCGAGGGACACGGCACCGCCTTCGAGGGGACCGAAGGTTGGGTCTGCGTTCATCGCGGCGCCGTCCGGGCCTCGAATCCGCGCTGGATCGAGGAACCGGTCCCCACACCCGCCCGGCCTCCCATCCGCAGCACCCACCATGTTCGCAACTTCCTCGATGGGATCCGCACCCGCGTTCCCGCCGTGTGCCCGATCGAGGACGCCGTCCAGGCCGACACCCTCTGTCATCTGGCCGACATCGCCACCCGGGTCGAACGTCCATTGCGCTGGGATCCGCGCCGCCAGCGGTTCGTGAACGATCCCGATGCGGATCGCCGGCTGGCCCTGCGGCCGATGCGCGCCCCCTGGCAGGACCTCGTCCCGGCACATCGCGCCAACCGTCCCCAACCCGGCTGACCCTCACCGTTCGCCGAGGTGCGAGTAATTCGGGTCGGTCCGTGGCCGGTCGTTCACATCCCACCAGTAATCCGCTCCCGACAATCGGCGGGTCTGGGCGTTCACCTTGGCCACCGAATGGCCGGAGACACTGGTGTCCGCAAACAGGATGTTGGCGTTCTTCCGGTGGACTCCGCCCACCGGATAGACCACCGAGCAGTCCCGCGGCGTGATGACGCATCCCCACGATCCGATTGCGCTCAGGTCGTCCCCCTCCTTGCTGTCGGCCACCACGATGGTTTGCGACGGCGACTGGATCTCGCCCTGCTTGACCTTGATGTTGATCGGGAAATCCCCGAGGTGGGAGTAGTTGTACCCGTAGCTCAGGAAGTTCGGGTCGTACTTCGGGTTCCGCGACGCCGGGCATTGCCAGGTCTGGAAATTCGTCAGCGTGGCGTCGGGCTGGACGATCGCCCGACGGATGGCCTCGAACCAGAAGAACTGCCGGTACCGGTCCAGCGGCGGCGCACTCGGGAACTCCCCCGACCGGTACATCGGGTAGGTGTCGTTGTTCTCCGAGAGGTACAACTGAAAGGCGATCCCCATCTGCCGCAGATTGCTCACGCAATGGATCTGCTTCGCCTTGGCCTTCGCCTTCCCCAGCGCGGGCAGCAGCATGCCCGCCAGAATGGCAATGATGGCGATCACCACCAGCAGCTCGATGAGTGTGAATGCGCCCTTCCGGCGCCCTTCAAGGACTAATGGGTCGATCGTGTCGTGCCTCATCCCGTCGTTCCTTTCACCAGGCTTCCGTCTCCACGGTTCACGGCGTCCGCAGCCGGTAGTACCGTCCGGCTTCCCCCTCGATCGACACCGTGACCGGACTGGTCCCGCCTCCCGCCACCGGCGACCAGGAGGCTCCGCTCACCGCTTCCGCGGACTCCAGCAGGAACCCTGTTCCGGCCCAGGTCAGGGTCAACTGGTTGCCCGACCGCACATACCCCAGGCTGGGCCGGATCGGCGCCGCCTCCCTTGCCGCCGCCAGCCGGCGCGCCACCATCCCGGTCGTCGCCGCCTCCAGCGCTGCTTCGTCGGTGAACCCGGACAGGTCGTAGAGCGCCACCTCGTCGATCCGCCCCTCGAATCCGTTCGCGCCCGCCAGGTTGGCCGCTCCCACGACGACCGGATCCAACACCAGGGTCCGGTTCAACGAGTTCCCGATGTGAGGGTAACGCTCGCCGTCCAGAATGGCGTCCACCCGGTCCGCGACCCCGCGTTCGCCATCCCCGTAGTACACCCACATCAGGTGGTGCCATGCGTTGTCCGACAGGATCGGTCCGCCATCGGTCCGACCGCCGGCTCCGCCAAAGAGTTCCAGCTCGTCCGGCTTGTAGTCGTAGATCACTCCGGGTGCGTTGGGACCGAAATTCGCCAGGTAATCCTGCCGTTCCCCGTCGTTGGCGCCCTGGATCTGGAACCACAACTCGATCGCGTACGGTCCGGAAAGCCCGGCGCGTCCCAGTTCGAGACCTGACGCCTGAAAGCGCCCGCTGCCGTCGAACTCGCCCGCGTACCCCAGGGTCAGCCCACTTCCCAACGCCGCATGGTCGGCCCGCACGCCGCCCATCGCCGCCAGGGTGTTTCGCGTATTGTCCGGGTCGGGCAGCACCACCGGCGCCCGCTGGAGCGCGTTCCCATCCGCCTCGTCAAAGTTCCAATACAGAATCGGATCGTCGCCCAGCACCAGACTCGCGTACGAGTCACCCCCGGAACTCCGTGCCCGCGCCAGGCGCCGCTCGATCATCGTTTCCACCCGGGCCTGAATGGCCGCCGCATCGCCCACGGGACCCAGGTCATAGATGGCCACCTCATCCAGGCGGCCTTCGAATCCGCCCACCCCGCTGGGCAACGCCGCCCCCACCCGGGCCACGCTGTCGAGACGCAGTTCGCGCGAAAACGTGTTCCTCACATTCCCGATCCGTTCCCCGTCGAGATAGGCGTCCACGCGGTTCGCCACGCCCACCGTGCCGTCCCCGTAAAACACCCACATCACGTGGTGCCACGCCTCATCCGAGATCACCGGGCCCCCGTCGGTGCGTTGTCCGTGGAACATCTCGAGCTGGTCCGGCTTGTAGTCGTAGATGAACGCGGGGTCGTTCCCCGACGGTCCGAAGGCGACCAGGTAATCCTGTCGATCGCCCGAATTGTCGCCCTGCACCTGCATCCAGAACTCCACCGCCCACGGCGCCGCCAGACTCCGCTTCGGCGCTCTGAGCATCTCCGCCTCGAAATGCGACACCCCGTCCAGATCCGCCGCCCGCCCCAGATCCAGGCCGCTCCCAAGCTCCGAGTGCAGGGTCCGGTAAGCCCCGAACATCGGCACCAGATCGTTCTCCGTCGTCAACGGGGCCGGACTCGCAAGCGGCGCCCGCTGGATCGCACCGCCGCTGCCCTCATCGAAGTTCCAGTAGGCCACCGGCCCGTCCGCCAGCACGACCGCCGAATACGGCGTCGGCCCGGGCGATGCCGGCGCCGGCACGGTGAGCCTCGCCGGCTCGCTCACCTCAACCAGCCCGCCATACGACACGCGCACCCGGTAGCTGGCTTCCCCGACGTCCGCCAGGCGCAGGGTCGGCGTCGTGTACGACGGCCCCGTCGCCCCCGGCAGGTTCGCCCCGTTGCGCTGCCACTGATACTCGATCACGGCCCCCGCCGGCGCCCCCGTCAGCGTGGCCACAACGGTGAACGTCGCCGTCTCCCCGATCGCTCCGACCACCGACCCGGGCTGGCCCGAGAGCGTCAGCGTCGTCATCCCGGGATCGCCGAAGGCGGCGGCATAATGGCGGCTGACCATGGCCGACACCCTCGCCTCGACGGCCGCCGCATCCCCGGCACTGCTGAGGTCGTAGATCGCCACTTCATCAAGGCGCCCTTCGAATCCGTTCACGCCGCCCGGCAAAGCCGCGCCCACCCGCATGACGCTGTCCAGCCGGATGGCCCGGCCAAAGGTGTTCCGCACATTCCCCATCGGCACCCCGTCGAGATACACGTCCATCCGGTCGGCCACGCCTTCAGTGCCATTCCCGTAATACACCCACACCACGTGGTGCCAGTCGGTGTCATGGACGATCGGGCCGTTGTCGGTCCTCGGCACGTGGTACACCTCGAGCTGGTTCGGCTTGTAGTCGTAGATGAATGCGGGGTCATTCCCGGTCGGACCGAACGCCACCAGGTAATCCTGCCGGAGACCGTTGTTCTCGCCCTGGACCTGCATCCAGAACTCCAGCGCCCAGGGCGGACCCAGACTCGCCACCGTTGCCCGCAACGCCTCCGCCTCGAAATACGATGTCCCGTCCAGATCCGCCGCCCGCCCCAGTTCGAGTCCGGATTCGATCTCCTCATGGCTGGCCCGCCACGCGCCGAGTTGCGGCACCAGGTCGTTCTCATGGGTGACCGGAGGGAACACGATGTCCATGAGCTGCCGTGCCGGCCCTTCCTCCTCGTCGAAATTCCAGTAGAGAAGCGGCTCGTGGGCGCGGACCACACTGCCGTAGTCGCCTCCGGCCGCCATCGCCGCCGCCCGGTGCCCCGTCACGATGGCCTCGACCCGTGCGCTCACCGCCGCCTCGTCCGCCAGGCCGCTCCAGTCGTACACCGCCACTTCGTCGATGTGGCCGTTCAGCCCGTTCACCCCGAGGGCGCTGCTCGCCCCCACCACCACGTTGGCCAGGCTCAGGCGCCGGGAGATGAAGTTGCCGATGTACGGGTACGCCTCGCCGTCGAGGTAGGCGTCCACCCGGTCCGCCACGCCGTCCGTGCCGTCCCCGTAATACGCGAACAGCACATGGTGCCACGCCCCGTCGGTCACCACCGGCCCGCCCGCGGTGCGCCCCCCGATGGCACCGCCGGTGGTGTACATCTCGATCTCGGTGGGGGTGAAGTCGTAGATGAACGCCGGCGAGTTGCCCCCGAAGTTCACCAGGTATTCGTTCCGCCCGCCCGCCCCCGTGGGCCCTGCAAACTGCACCCAGAACTCCACCCCGTACGCTCCCGGCAACACCGCCCGTCCCGCCCTCACCCCGCTGGCCGCGAAGGCCCCGCTTCCCCCCAGCGACGCCGCCCGGCCCAGATTCAATCCGCTCCCGATCGCCCCGTGCCCGACCCTCCCCGCGTCGCCCGCCGGGATGAGGTCGTTCGCCGTCCCCACCGGGGCCGGCACAATCGGCATGCGCTGGAGCACATCGCCGTCCGCCTCATCGAAGTTCCAGTACAACAACGGCCCGTCGCCCATGACCGTCGTCGAGTAGTAGGTCTGGCCCTGCGACGCCGAACCCGCCAGCCCCAGGGCCGCCAGGCAACCGAGAACGAAGGGAATGCTCCTCATGATGCTGGCGCACCTTCCCCATGGCTCCGGAGGAGGCCAAGACCGAAATGCAGCCCCCGCCCGATTTCCTCCGCACCGCCGCAAGCCGGTCACACAAACCGCAGTTCCGTCGTCGGCGCGTCGGCGTCCCAGTTCCGCGGCTGCTTCGCCTGGATGCTGGCGACTTCCTTGATCGAAACCTGGTTCCCCCGGGCCCGGGCCGTCTTGACCGTCAACTCGGCGGGCTTGGCGGTCTGCTGGCTCACCCGCTGATACGGCGCCGGCTTGTACTTGATGTAGATCCGTTCCGGCGTGTCTGCGGCGAAGAAGAGTATCTTCGCCTTGGGTTCCGGACAGAGCTGGTAGTCCTTGCCCAGGATCGTGCCGCCGAAGGTGAACCGTTTGATCCACGTGGCCTCCCGCGTCGAGTAGGCCACCGTGAACACCCGGTCCCGCTCGGGCGGCCCGACAAACAGCACCTCCGCCCCCACGAACAGTTTCTCGGGCAGTTCGATCACCCGGTAACGCCCGTCCCGATACACCACCAGCAGCTTGTCGAACTTCGAGCACATCAGGGTGAACTCGTCCCCGTTCACCTTGTACCCGAGGTACCCGCTGTCCCGGTCGTACGTGACCTTGAACGACTTGAACGCCGCCTCCTTCGCCTCCACCTCGTCGAAACGCCCCGAACGGGTCAGCCGCGGAAACACAGGTCCGTACTTCTCGATCAGCCCCTTCAACCGCCCGATGGCAAAGGCGGGGACGTTCTTCAGATGCTTCAACGTCTTCGCCAGGTCGGCCTGGATCCGCGTCATCTCGTCCCGGTGCTGCTGGATGTCGAACAGCGAGATCCGCCGGATCGGCACCCGCAGGAGCATCTCCACATCGTCGTCCGTCAGGTCCCGCCGCATCTCCGCTCGCAGCGGCTTGAACCCCTCGTGGATCGCCTTCGACACCGCCGCCGCCGTCCGCGCCGATTCGATCCGCTGGTAGATCCGGTGCTCGACAAACAATTGCACCAGGGTCTTTTGATGCAGCTCCAGGTCCAGCCGGTCCCGCGTCAGCTCCAGCTCCCGCCGCAACAGCGTCACCAGCTGTTCGGTGTTCGCCCGCAACACCTCGGACACCGTCATCTCCACCGGCCGGTTGTCCCGGATGACCACCAGCCGGCTCGAGATCGCCAGTTCGCACTGGGTGAAGGCGTACAACGCATCGACCAGCTTCTGCGGGTCCACCCCCTTCGGCACCTCGACCGCGATCTCCACCTTCTCCGCCGTGAAATCGTGGATCGCCCGCACCTTGAGCTTGCCCTTGCGCGCCGCGTCCTCGATCGATCCCACGATCGACTCCGTGGTCGTCCCGGTGGGGATCTCGGTGATGATCACCGTGTCGTCGTCCTTCACCCGGATCCGCGCCCGCACCCGCACCGACCCCTTCCCGTCCGCATACTCCCGCGCGTCCATCAGGCCGCCGGTCTGGAAGTCAGGCACCACCTTGAACGGCTTGTTCTGGAGGATGGCCACCTGGGCCTCGAGAAGTTCGATGAAATTGTGCGGCAGGATCCGCGCGGACAACCCCACCGCAATGCCCTCCGTCCCCAGCATCAGCAGCAGCGGGATCTTGCACGGCAGGGTCACCGGCTCCTGGTGCCGCCCGTCGTAGGTCGGCACGAACTCCGTCAGGTCGTCATGGAACAGCTCCGTCCTGGCCAGTTCGGTGAGCCGCGCCTCGATGTACCGCGCGGCGGCCGGCGGATCGCCGGTGAAGACGTTCCCGAAGTTCCCCTGCCCCTCGATCAGGTACCGCTTGTTGGTCAGCACCACCAGGGCGTCCTCGATCGAGGCGTCCCCGTGCGGGTGGTACTTCATCGTGTCCCCGGCGATGCTCGCCACCTTGTGCAGCTTCCCGTCGTCCATCCGGCGCATCACCCACAGGATCCGCCGCTGCACCGGCTTCAACCCGTCCGCCAGATTCGGAATCGCCCGGTCGCGAATCACATAGCTGGCGTACTCGAGAAAACTCCGGTCCATCCGCTGATGCAGCGGATGCGACGGACGTGGATGGGTGGCGGACGCCGGCGTCCCCGCCGGCACGTCGCCCTGGGACCGGTCAGCCATGCGTCGTCAAGGGTCTCCGGAGGCCCGGCTTCGAACGTTTCCGCAGTCTTCCCCCCGCGAAAGCCCCGCTCGGCCCGCTCGGCCCGCTCTTGCCCCTTATTCCCATTCGATGGTCCCCGGCGGTTTGCTGGTGATGTCGAAGACGCACCGGTTCACGCCGGACACCTCGTTCACAATCCGGTTGGATATCTTCTCCAACAGCTCGTACGGCAGCTTCACCCAGTCCGCCGTCATCCCGTCCTGCGACTCCACCGCCCGCACGCACAACGTGTCCTCGTAGGTCCGCTCATCGCCCATCACCCCCACGCTCTTCACCGGCAGCAGCACCGCGAAACTCTGCCACAGCCGGTAATACCAGCCGCTGGCCTTCATCTCCTCGACCACAATCGCGTCGGCATGCCGCAGCACCGTCAGCTTGCGGGCGTCGATCGGTCCCAGACATCGCACCGCCAGGCCCGGACCCGGGAACGGCTGCCGGTACACCACTTCCTTCGGCAACCCCAGCTCGAGCCCGAGAATGCGCACCTCGTCCTTGAACAGGCAGCGCAACGGTTCGACCAGCCGGAACTTCATCCGCTTCGGGAGACCCCCGACGTTGTGGTGACTCTTGATCAGCGCCGCCGGGTTCCCCCCGATGGGCTCGGATTCGATCACGTCGGGATACAACGTCCCCTGCGCCAGAAACCGCGCCGCCCCCGCCCTCTTCGTGGCCGCCTCGAACACCTCGATGAACGTCCGGCCGATGACCTTCCGCTTCTTCTCCGGATCGGACACCCCCTTGAGCCGGCTCAGAAACAGCCGTGTCGCATCCTCGTACTGCAGCCGGATGCGGAAGTTCCGACCGAACACCTCCCGGACCACCTCGTCCTCGCGGGCCCGCAGCAGACCGTTGTTCACGAAGATGCAGGTGAGCTGGTCTCCGACGGCACGGTGAATCAGCGCCGCCGCCACACTCGAATCCACCCCGCCGCTCAGACCCAGCAGGATTCGCTCCTTCCCCACATCGGCCCGGATCTGCTCGACCGCCTGGTCGAGGTAATGCCGCATTGTCCACTCCTTCCCGCATCCGCAGATCCCATGGACGAAGTTCGACAGGATCTCCTTCCCCCGCGGCGTGTGGACCACTTCCGGATGGAACTGCAGCCCGAGGAACCGGCGTTCCCGGTGCTCGATCACCGCGTAGTCCGAGTTCTCCGTCGTCGCCACCACCGAAAAACCCCGCGGCAGCCGCGTCAGCCGGTCCCCGTGCGAATTCCAGACCTGGAGCGTGCCGGGCAGGCCCTCGAACAGCGGACATTCGGGATCCAGCACGGCAAGGGTTCCCTTCCCAAACTCCCGTTTGGTCCCCTTTTCCACCTTGCCGCCCAGGAAATGCGCCAGCACCTGCAGGCCGTAGCAGATCCCCAGCACGGGCACGCCCAGCCGGAAGATCCCGCGGTCCGGATGCGGCGCCCCCGGCGCATACACGCTCGACGGTCCTCCGGACAGGATGATCCCCCTGGGCGTCATCGCCCGGATCTCCTCCGCCGGCGTGTCGTAGCGGACGATGGTGGAGTACACGCTGCACTCCCGGATCCGCCGGGCGATCACCTGGGTGTACTGGGAGCCGAAATCGAGAATGACGATCTGCTCGGGCATGGTGACGAAACGCGCTTTGTCGCCGACCCGCGCGTCGCGGGGCCAGCTAATTCAGAAGTCGATCGAAGAAGGTCCCCCCGCCCGGTTCATCCGCCCGCCGCCGGTCCCGCGTCGATCACCGACGCCGCCGGAATCCCGTACCGCTGCAGCACCCGTCCGGTGCTCTCCTCGAGGGCTGTCGCGTCGAGCAGCAACCGTTGAAGTCCGTCCCCCCGGAAAAACTCCACCCGATGCACCCCGTCCCGCGGGTCGCGCAGTGCGGCCTGGACGTCGGCAACCGTCCGCACCGGGCGCCCGTTGATCGCCTCGACCACCAGGTTCCGGAACTCCTGGTACCCCACGTTGATCGGGTCCGGCAGCACCTGGCTCATCACCACCAGCGACGACCGCTCGGGCGTCGGCGAATCGTTGTTGAAATACACCAGCCGGAACGGCGCCCGCCGCCGCCAGTCCTCCCCCCAGCCCCGCAGATAGGGCTGGTGCAGCGGCTGGAACACCAGGCCGCCCGCCACCAGGTACTCGGGCTCCTGGTCGAACACATGCATCGGCAGGAGATCGTTGGCGTAATCCGTCAGCGGGATCCGGTACTCCACCTCCACCGGCCGCCCCCCCCGAAGCACCTTCATCCGCATCCGGTCCCCTGCGAAATGCCGCCTCGTCGCCAGACCCTCGATCATCAGGTGCCCGTACTCCGGATCCAGATAGTCGCCCTGGATGTCCACCGCAAACCCATCGATCTCCACCAGCACGTCGAACCGGCGCAGTCCGTAATCCGCCCCCGCATCCTTCGGGATCTCGATCACCACCGCCCCGCGCGGTTCCCCCTCCACCCGCAGGTAATCCAGCGTGGCCGGGTTCTCCCCCGGCTGCCAGACGAAGTCGAAATAGCCCAGCCCGGGGAACCGGCCGCCTTCCCGCGCCGCCAGCACCCGCCGGACGAACGGGGCGGGCATGACGCTGCACACGTTGCCCCCCTTGGCCACCGTCAATCCCACCACCCGGCCGCCCGCCAGCACCGGCTCCGCCCACCCCAGTCCCCCGATCTCGGTGTTCAATTCCAGATGCATCCGGGGCGACGCGCTCATCGCCCCTTCCCCCACCGTGAACTTGCTGAAATCCGCCCGCCGCGTTTCGAGGTTCCCGTCCCGCCACCGCACAATCTCATACTGGCTCTGCCGCGGAACCTCGTCACTCAGGGGGACCGCCGTCAGCCCCTCCCAAAACCCCTCCCCCGAAACCGTCACCACCGCCACGTTCGCGTGGTAATCCAGCCAGGTCACCTCGGCCGGAAACCAGCGGCCCCGACCGCCCTTCTGCGCCCGCACCAGCGTCCGGTCCGCCAGGTTCTGCGCGGTGGTGATCAGCTCGCGTTCCCCCAACACCAGCGCGTGCTTTCGCACCGCCCGCGTCGGCTTGTTCCAGGGCTGGAAGAAATCGTAGTTCTTGAAGGTCACTTCGAGGGTGACCACCGAGGCCTCCAGCGTCCCCCCGCCCTCCAACGCCGCACCCCGTGCCCCCGGAACCATCGGCATCACCGCCAGGCACCACCCGGCCAGCGCCCACACCGGCCACGACACGGTCCATGCCCGAAGCCGGCCTCCGTTCCCGCGCCCCACGGCGCCCTCTCCTCGATTCAACATGGCGAAAAGCTTCATAGGCGGCGGTCGGATGGCACTCCGTAGGTCTGCAAAATGGTGGCGTTGGCCTCCGCGGCCTCCGCCCGGTCCAAACACTCGAACCCCTGACGCCCGGCAAACTCGAACACGTGCTGCCCCCCGCGGGCCCCCTCGATCGCCCGGATCGCGTCGTCCAGCGTCTCGATCCGAATCCCGTTGATCTTGTCCACCAGCGCCCGGCCACGCACCGAGAAGTTCGCATTCACCGGGTGGGTCAACAGCCCCGCCAACGCCACCGGCTCGGGCCGCACGGTCTCCGGTTGCTCATGCCGCCGGTAGAACAGCTCGTACACCAGTTCCCCCACCGACGACTCGCTGATCTCCCGCCCGAAGGTCCGGATGTAGTTCTGCGAAAGCGGCGTGAAGATCAGCCCGCCATGCACGTAGTACCGCGGCGGCACGTCGTGCTGGTTCCCCGCCGCCCGGTCCGCCGTGAACACGAACACCGGCACCTCCAGGGACACTTCCCGCCGGTCCCGAAACAGCTTCATGGGGACGCGCTCCCCGTGCTGCGCACTCTGGAAGGCCAGGGCCGCCGCCACCCGGTTCCCCCGGTACTCGATCGTCCCGTCGCTCGCCACCGGAAACCCGCCCGCCTCCAACAGCACGTCGTCCAGCCGCAACAGCGCCCGGGTGGTCTCGATGTTGGCGATCGAATCGATGCGCGCTCCCAGCTCCCCGCCCGGCGGCAGCCCAAGATGACGCCGGTAGGCCGGATTCTGCAATCCCACCAGCCGGATCCCCACCGCCGGAAACCCGTGGTACGTCCCGTCCTCGATATCCTCCAGAAAATGGGAAATGACCTCCGGCGGAATGAAGAACCCCGCGTTCTCCAACCCCGGGATTCCCTGGAACGAAACCCCCACGACCAGACCGTCCTGGATCACCGGGCCCCCGCTGTTCCCCGGGTTGATCGCAGCGTCCGTCTGCACCGCCAGCAACGACCGGTTCCCGATATGCACGTAGTTCTGAAGTTCAATCCGCGAAACCACCCCCCGCGTGTACGAAATCTGCTCCCCCCCGGCCGGATACCCGTACGTCACCACCGTCGAGCGCACCTCCGGAAGTTCCCCGAACGCCAGTGGCTCGATCCCCTCAAAAAATGACTCGTCCAGCACCCGCAACACCGCCAGGTCGCAGTCGTGCCCCGGAAACTCCACCTCCGCCTGGAACGGCCTCGGATCCTGAAACCGCCGCACCAGCACCTGCCGGCTCCACGAAACCACATGCGCGTTCGACATCACCCGCAACCCCCTCGATGTCCGGATCACAAATCCCGATCCCCCCTCCCGTCGCACCGGCTGCCACCGCCACGGCGCATCCCAGACCGGCTGCTGGCTGAAGTTGAAGATCTGCACCACGGCCCGCTCCGGCGCCGCCGAGGCGGCCCGCGTGGCCGGACTGGCGAGGAGCAGCAGCCCCGCAAACCCCATCAGGAGGCGTAACACGGGCCGCAAATTGAGGATGCCCCTCCCCCGGGTCAAGCAATCCGCTAAGAAGGCGGTCGGGCTCGACATCCTTCCCTCGATTCGCTTCATTCCTTCCCATGATCCCTGCTGCCTTGCCGCCATTCTTGCGCTTCCGCCGTGGATTCACCCTCATCGAACTCCTGGTGGTCATCGCCATCATCGCCATCCTGGCGTCGATGCTCCTCCCCGCCCTCGCCAAGGCCAAGGAACAGGGCCGCCGCGCCAAATGCGTCAATAACCTCCGCCAGATGGGGATCGGCATGATCATCTACGCCCAGGACAACAACGATGTCCTGCTCCAGACCCGATTCGATGGAGGCAATTGGGTCCAGATCTCCATCAACGAACCCGAGGCCGCCGCCGCCCGTCAACTCGGGCTCCCCGTCGATACCAACGCCCCCGTCGCCAAGATGTGGACCTGCCCCAATCGCCCCACCTTCCCCACCTACGAACCCGAATGGCGCCAGTTCAACATCGGCTACCAATACTACGGCGGCATCGAACGCTGGAGCAATCCCGCCGGCACCTTCCCCTCCCGTAGCCCCGTCAAGACCACCGGCTCCGGCCCCGGCTGGGTCCTCGCCGCCGATGCCGTCATGAAGGTCGATGGCAAATGGGGCGGCGGCCGCGATTCCGCCTTCAAGAACATGCCGCCCCACAAGGACTCCGCCGGCTTCCCCCAGGGCAGCAACCACCTCACCGTCGATGGCGCCGTCAATTGGGTCCAGGCCCGCAAACTCCTCTTCCTCCATAGCTGGAACACCTCCGGCAATCGGGACGCCTACTTCTTCCAGCAGGACCTTCCCCCGGAACTCGAACGCCAGCTCAACCGCGTCCAACTCCGTCGCTAAAGGATGCCCTTCCCCGTCCTGATCGGCCTCCTCGCCGGATCCCTCCTCCTCCCGGCAGCCACGGCCGAACTCACACCCGTTCCCGACCCGGCCCCGATCCCGGACCCAACGTCCGATCCGGCCCGGCATTTCGACGCCCGCATCGCCCCCCTCCTGGCCCGCCATTGCCTCGAATGCCACGATTCCATCTCCCGCCAGGGCCATCTCGACCTGTCCCGCCGCGACGAATCGCTCCTTGAACGACGCGGCGCCGCTCCCATCGTCCCCGGTCATCCCGCTCGAAGCCTCGTCTGGGAGGTCGTCGAGTCCGGGGAAATGCCACCCGACAACCGGACCCCGCTGACCCCCGAAGAAAAGCGGCTCCTCCACGACTGGATCGAAGCCGGCGCCGTCTGGTCCGCCGATTCCATCGATCCCCTCGCCCATACCCGCGACCAGCGTGCCGCCGCGGAGTGGGTCCGCCGCCTCACCCTCGACGAATACATCGCCACGGTCCGGGACCTCCTCGGCGTGGACATCGCCGGGGAGGCCCGCCTCCGACTGCCACCGGACCTCCGCGCCGATGGTTTCCGCAACACCGCCTACAACCTCGTCGTGGACCTGGCCCACATCGAGGCCTATGCCGATCTCGCCGGGCGCATCGTCGCCCGCCTCGATGTCCCCGCCTTCACCCGCCGCTTCGTCGCCTGCACCACCCCCGAAGACGCCTGCTTCCGTGAACTCATCGCCGCCATCGGTTACCGCCTCTTTCGCGGCCCGCTCGATGACCGCGAGACCCGTTCCTTCCTCACCGTCACCGCCGCCGTCCTTGAGGAGGGCGGCGACTTCACCGAGGCAACCGGCTATCTCCTCGAAGCCATGCTCCAGGCCCCCCGCTTCCTCTACCGCATCGAAACCCAGAGCGGGGATGGACAACGCCGGCCCCTCGATCCCTACGAACTCGCCTCGCGCCTCAGCTACCTCGTCTGGGGCGCCCCCCCCGACGACGCCCTTCTCGACGACGCCCGCCACGGCCACCTGGCGGCACCCGGCACTCTCGACGCCCAGTTGGACCGCCTCCTCGACGATCCCCGCGCCATCGACCGTTCCCTCACTTTCTTCTCGGAATGGCTCGACCTCGACCGGCTCCAGGCCCTCCGCCCCAACCCGCAGAAGTTCCCCCGCTGGAGCGAACGCCTCGCCGCCGACATGCGCGACGAAACCCTCGCCTTCGTCCGCGATGCCGTCTGGAACCACCGCCGCCCCCTCGCCGAACTGATGAACGCCCAGTTCACCTTCGCCACCCCGCGCCTCGCCCGCCACTACGGCTTCCCCCTTCCCGAAGGCACCCTCGGTTCCACCCCCGACACCCCGGGCCTCCTCGCCCTCTACACCTTCGAGTCCGGCGACGGCGACGTCATCCCCGATGTCTCGGGTTCCACCCCTCCCCTCGACCTCCGTATCGCCGACACCGCGGCGGTCGCCTGGACCGGCGACGGTCTCGTCCTCCACGCCGCCGCCCGCATCGCCAGCATGACCCCGGCGACCCGGCTCATCGATGCCGTCAAAGCCTCCGGAGCCCTCACCATCGAGGCATGGATCACCCCCGCCAACACCTCCCAGGCCGGCCCCGCCCGCATCGTCACCCTCTCCTCCGGGTCCAGCCTGCGCAATGTCACCCTCGGCCAGGACGCCGACCGCTTCGATGTGCGGCTCCGAACCCGCTCCACCAACCCCAACGGCATCCCGGGACTCCAGGGCGCACCCGGCGGAACCACACCGGAACTCACCTGCGTGCTCTACACCCGTGAGGCCTCCGGCGAAGCCCGCCTCTACCTGAACGGCCAGCCCGCCGGCAGCGCCACCGCTCCAGGCGATCTCGCCAATTGGGATGCGTCCTTCCACCTCCTCCTCGGCAACGAAACCTCCCATGACCGTCCCTGGCTCGGAACCCTGCACCGGGTCGCCCTCCTCGATCGGGCCCTCTCCGATTCCGAAATCCGCGCCCGAGCCCCCGCCATGGCCCGTTACGATCTCTCCGCCGTCCCCGCCCGCGGTGGACTCCTCACCCAGGGCAGCACCCTCACCGTCGGTGGCGACGAAGCCTCGATGGTCACCCGCGGCCTGTTCATCCTCCATGACTTCCTTCACAGCGCCGTCGGCAGCGCCCCGCCCTGCGCCGACACCACCCCCGTCCCCATCCAACCCGGCCTCTCCCAGCGCGCCATTGCCCTCGGCCGCCTCGCCAACCCTTCCTGCGGCGGCTGCCATTCCCGCTTCGAACCCCTCGCCTTCGCCCTCGAGAAATTCGATGGCGTCGGCGCCTTCCATGAACAGGACGAACTCGGCAACCCCCTCCGCGAGGATGGCGCCATCCGCCTCCCCGGCTCCGATCGCGAACTCGCCTATGCCTCCGCCGCCGGGTTCATGGATCTCCTCGCCGCAAGCGACCGGGTCCGCATGACCTTCACCCGCAAACTCGCCCAGTTCGCCCTCGGCCGCCCGATGGTCGAGTCCGATGGCCCCGCCCTCGACGCCATCCATCGCCAGGCCCTCGGCACAGACGGTGGCACCTACCATGCCCTCCTCGCCGCCATCGTCCGCAGCGACCTCTTCCAAACCGTCCGCACCGAACCCTCGACCCCGATCCCCCAATGAACACCACACCCATCAGCCGTCGCACCCTCCTCCGTGGTCTCGGGACCGTCGCCATCGGACTCCCCTTCCTCGAAGAAATGCTCGTCCCGTCCGCCCGTGCCGACGTCGCCGCGGTGCCGGTCCGCGCCTTCAATGTCTTCTTCGGCCTCGGCATCCCCGCGCCCCTCCAGCAGGAAGGCTTCGACGGCGTCCTCGAACCCCTCAAACCCCTCGCCGACAAACTCCTCCTCCTCCGCCAGGTGGACCAGTTGCGCTGCGATGTCCCCGGCATCAACGCCCACTACGACGGCTCGGCCGGCGCCTTCACCGCCGAACCCCCCAACGGCACCGCCCGCGCCGGGGGACCCTCGATCGACCAGGTCCTTCGCCGCGCCCACTACCCCCGCGGCCTGCCGCCCGGCATGGTCCCCACCCTCGTCGCCGGCACCTTCTTCCGCCGCAACGACCGCCTCAGCCGCTACATCCAGAGCTTCAACGACGACGGCACCCCCGCCGCCGCCATGCAGGAACGGCCCCGCGACCTCTTCGACCGCGTCTTCGGCTCCGCCCCGGCCGCCGACGCCCGCCGCCAGCGCCTCCAGCGCAGCGTCCTCGATTCCGTCCTCGAACAGGCCCGCTACTATACCGGCCAACGCTCCCCTCTCGGCACCGCCTCCCGCGCCCGGGTCGCCGATCACCTCGATCGCATCCGCGAATTCGAACGACGCACCTTCGACCTCGAAGCCCGCCTCAATCAGGCCCCCCCGGAACCGCCCCCCTCCAAACTCATCCACGGCTCCGAAGCCGACCCCGGCGGCGAAGGCATCGACATCACCCTCGACGAACTCGTCGAAGGCTGGCGCCTCATGGCCGACCTCTACGCCCTCGCCATCCGCTGCGATCGCGTCCGCTTCGGCTCCGTCACCTTCCTCGCCGCCGGCGAACGCATCCGTCTGACCGGCGACTACCACTACGCCGGGCGCCGGATCTTCCAGTTCGATGACGCCGCCCAGCACAACGCCTCCGGCGCCAACGGCTGCAGCCACGAGTGGTGGCACAAATTCAGCGAATCGAAGCGCAACGAGCAGCTCCGTGCCCATGCCCACCTCAAAATGCGCGAGATCGCCTACTTCCTGTCCCTCCTCGACGGCCCCGACGCCCTCGAAGCCAACGGTCGCACCCTCCTCGAAAACTCCCTCTTCACCCTCTCCACCGAATCCGGAGACGGACGCCACAACGACGTGAAACGCGAACTGTCCGGGGTCTTCCACGCCATCACCTCCGCCAACGGCCGCTTCAAGACCGGCTCGATCCTCGATGTCGGCGCCGAAGGTCTCGACGTGTACAACACCCTACTCGCCGCCCACGACGTCTCCCGCCGCCTCGGCCCGGCCTCCCGCCCCTTCGCCTCCGTGGACGCCCTCCGCACCTGACTCAGCGGCCCGCCACTCCCTGCTGCCTCAACGCCCTCCTGCCCAATCGGGTTCGTCAGTCCCTGTCGCCGCAGCGACCGTTCAG
>JAHCBA010000069.1 GCA_019634625.1 Verrucomicrobiia bacterium | reverse complement strand
ACCGACTCCACTTCGCCCGGACCTTGTTGCCGTGGCGTTCGCCGAGGCGCGACGGGTCCCCACAACGGTGGCGTCACACCACCTGCAACCGATCCGCGGCCTCGTCCACGACCAGGCGGCCGGAGGCGGGGCCGCCTTCGAGGAGGCGCCGGGCGACGGCGTCGCCCTCTGAACGCCGATCCCTCCTTCATCAGCCGGCCATCCGGCGGGCTGATTCCTTTTCCCGGGGACCGCGCCAGCGGGCGAAGGGAGGGCCATGGTGCCGGGGCAATTTGTGCAAGGGCCACACCCACGACCACCACCGTGGGGGCATGATCCCACGGTCCCCGGGGACGACTCCGATCCCGGGGGCCAGGTCGCGACAGGCATCGGACACGCTTCGAATCCGGAGGCCGGCAGCCGGGAGCAGAACCGTTATGAACCCGCACCCATCGACGCCACAGCAACGGGAACGATCGCAACTCGCGGACAACCTCACCGCCGCAGCAACGCCATCATGGGTGAATTCATGGGCACCCATCGGGTTTCGTGATTCTTCGTGCCACGGTCCGGTTCGCCTGCGACGAAGATCCGACCCTTCGTGAAGTCACAGTCCATCCAACGAATCGCGGCGGCTTCCGCTTGCTCTTTCGAATGAGCTTGCCTCCGACTCTGGCACAGGCGAAGTACGTCCCCGATGGCCGATAACGGTACAAGTTGGGCGTCGCAGATTTCCGCCAAAGCCGATGCTCAGAACGTTCGGAAGGCGGGGTTTTTTCCGGTCGGCGCACCCAACCCGTATCAGATTGCAGTATCAGATTGTCCATCTGGCCGAAAAACTGGATCTGTAAGTTGTTCTGGATGAGTTGGTCGGGCCCATAGCTCAGCGGTTAGAGCAGGGGACTCATAATCCCTTGGTCGCAGGTTCGAATCCTGCTGGGCCCACCATGCCTGAACTTCTGCCCCTGGCGTCGCCTGAGGGGGGATTGGCTCTTGGCCGCAGGGAGGAGACCGTTAGGCTTCCGCCGGTGTCGTGTCTGTTCCATTCCCCGTTGGAAGCGTTTCTGGCCACCCTGGGAGAGGAACGTCTCTGGCTCCAAGTGCTGGTGCGGCGTCAGGGAAGTAACTTCGAGTTGCGTCATGTAGCAGACCGCCAGCGGGCCGACCTCGATCTTCGCACGGTTGCCGCGTCGGACCTGCGGACCCTGGCCCACACGACCGCGGAAGGGCAGTTCCGCCCGCTCAAGGCCGCACCGAACCTGATACGCGGCTGGCGCTGCCGGCTGGAACGACAGGAGGACTTGGGAACAGGCCTCGACGCGCTCTATCCCGGATCCCTGGCGGATTGGTGGGTGGTGCGGTCGGGTTCGGCGCAACCGATGTCCTATGCCGAACGGGCGGCCCTTCGTCCGGGTCGCGGCGGCGCCCTCGCGCGCGGGTTGCGCGGTGCGGCATTGTCGGCGGCCATCGAAGGCAGTTGCGGTCCGGACTCCTGCGGGAAGCATCGTCGATGGACGGCTCCGGAAGTCCCCGGAGACGACCCGGCGCATAAGGGGGAGGTGCCATGTCTGGAGCCATGCCCGGTGTTCCTGGCCTTTGCCCAGACTTGCGCCCGGATGGAACTGTCGCCCACTGTCCGCTTGGAACTGGCTCCGGCCGATCTCGACACTCTGGCGGCGGCATTGCGCCACGCCCGGGAGTGCCCGCCCCGATCCGAACGGGCGGGCGACTTTGCCGCTCCGCTGCATCCGTGGCGGGTGGCGCGATTGTTGAATCGTCATGCCCGCGCGTGGGGCGGGGGCGTTTCCACCGAATCCCAATCCGAATCTCATGGAGAATCCTGAATCGTCTCGTGTCGGCACCCGGCTGGCCCTTGTGTTGATCGTGCCGCTGCTGGCACTGGCGGGTGGTTGTGGCGACAAC
Source organism: Verrucomicrobiia bacterium (assembly GCA_019634625.1). Taxonomy (NCBI): domain Bacteria; kingdom Pseudomonadati; phylum Verrucomicrobiota; class Verrucomicrobiia; species Verrucomicrobiia bacterium. Next base: position 17,544 of record JAHCBA010000069.1, on the reverse strand, counting down.
CCGGCACCCGGACCGGCGGCCGACAGCGCGCCCCGGTCGGCGCCCATTCCCGCTTCGGCGACGCCGGCAGGTCCCGCGGACCAGGCATGGGCGCATTTCCAGGCGGTGTACAGCAACCCGCCGCAACCCCCCGCGTCGTGGGCGGAAGGGCCGCCAGACGAGGATGCCTTGCGGACCTTCCAACTGGAGCGCGGGGCGGCGGCCGTGAAGGTGGCCGACGTCGCGCGCGACTTCTATCAGGCTCACCCGGACGATCCGCGGGCGGTTCCGGCGCGATGGCACGAAATGCAATTGCTCGACGCCGCCGTGAAGCTGGGCCACACGAACGCGCTGCCCAGGCTGCTGACCCTGGAGAAGGAGCGTCTCGAGGATCCTTCCTTGACGGAGGACGAGCGGTTCGGGGTCCGGATGGCCGGCGAACAGCGGGCGGCGGAGCTGTTGTTCCCTCAAGGCGAGGAGGTGGCGCGCCGGGCCTTGGAGGAAGCGGCATTGCGTCTGGCCCGGGAGTTCCCTGGACGTTCCGAACCGTACCAGGTGCTGCTGAACCTGGCGGGCGGCGCAGCCCCGGAGAGGGCGCGCGAACTGGTGACACCCTTGTTGAACCCGGAACTGCCGGAGGAGGTGCGCGAGGGGGCTCAGGCGCTCCTGACGAAACTGGACCGGGTGGGGAAGCCCCTGGACCTGAAGTTCACCGCCATCGACGGACGCGAAATCGACCTGTCGAAGATGACCGGCAAGGTGGTCCTGATCGATTTTTGGGCCACCTGGTGCGGCCCCTGCATCGCGGAGCTGCCCAGCCTTAAGGAGACCTACGAGAAGCTCCATCCGAGGGGTTTCGAGATTCTCGGAATCAGCTTCGACCAGGAGAAGGAGGCGCTCGAAAGACTCGTCGCCCGGGAAAAGCTCCGGTGGCCCCAGTACTTCGATGGGGCGGAGGGGACCGAATCCCTCGGGGAACGGTTCGGCATCGAGTCCATCCCCACGCTGTGGCTGGTGGACAAGAAGGGCGTCCTCCGTCATCTCGACGCCCGGAACGATCTCGAAGCCAAGGTGCTGGCACTGCTGGCCGAAGAATGAGCCCGGTGCCGGAATGCATCCGGCACCCACGACTGGAAGAAAAGAGCCCGCCCGGCATTACCGGACGGGCTTTTTCTTGCGCCACACCGCACGCCAGGAGATCAGCCGCGCGGTCCCACCGCGTACAACGTCCCGGTGGTCCGGATGAAGAGCTGACCCTGGGCGATGGCGATCGAGGAGCGCGTCGAACGGTCCGCTTCACCCCCCATGTTCGCCGTGTGCAGAAGCCTGAACTCGCTGGCGTCGGCATCGACGACGTACACCGTGCCGGCGAAATCCATGAAGTAGATCTTCCCGTCCGCCGCCGTCGGCGACGATTCGATCGTCTGGCGCCGGCTGGGCAACTGCCCCTTCCACAGAACCTTGCCGGTCGCCGGATCGGCGCAGAGCAGCATGGACTGGGACTTGTTCAGGACGAAGAAGCGCCCGCGATAGAAGAGTGGCGTGGAGACATCGCTCGACAGTTCCCGTTCAGGGCTCTGCCAGGCATAACCGGAATCCGGGAGCGTCCCGCTCTGGCCAGCCTTGATGGCGAAAATCGGGGCATCTTTGGGACCGCAGCCCAGGATGACCCCGCCGCCGGCAACCGGTGAGGGCACGAGGCGCCAATGGGTAATCCGGGTCGGGTTCCAGGTGCCCCAACGCCACAGTTCGCGGCCAGTCGCCGGATCGTGGCCGGTCAGGCAATCGCCACCCGAGATGAGGATCTCGGTCCGGCCTCCGAACTGGAAGGGCACCGGGCTGCTGAAGGCTTCAAGGGACTCTTCGCGGGCCTCCGAGGGGCGGACCTGGCGCCAGAGGTCGCGTCCGGTCAACGGGTCGATGGCCAGCAGGTAGGACTCGTTCGGCCCATCGGTGCGACCACGTCCCTGGACCGGGACGTTCCGCTGGAGGACCTGGAGGTAGAGCTTGCCGTCGTACCACAACGGGCTGGTCGAGAAGGTCCACAGGAAGGCAAACGCACCGTGGTCGCGCTGGATGTTGCGGCGCCAGACCTCCTTGCCGTCGAGGGTGTAGGCCAGCATCTCGCCCTGGCCGTAGAAGAACCAGACATGCGATCCATCGCTCACCGGCGAGGGGGAGGCGAAGTTGCTCCGGTCGTCCTTCCGATCGCCATCGGCCACGGTGTGGCGCCAGAGTTCCCTCCCCGTCCGGCGGTCGAGACAAATGGCCAGCAGCGAACGGCTGGCGTTATCCACCGAGGAGAGGAAGACGCGGTCGCCCACGATGATCGGTGTCGAAGCACCCTCGCCCGGCATCGCGGCGGTCCAGGCAATGCCCTCCGTCTTGCTGAAGGTCGTCGGCAGCGCCTGCTCCGGAGCCGACCCGTCGAATTGCGGACCGCGCCAGTGCGGCCAGTCGTGCGCGGAGGTGGAAAGTCCCACGGCAAGCAGGGACAGCGCGAGGGATCGGAAAAAGAAGGGTTGGGAATGCATGACGAGGTGGCAAGATGCCGAGTCGAATTTCCCTGTCAAAGCTCCGAATCGAGGTCCTCGATGACTCCCCACGCCCGCCGGCATCCGAACCCGATCCGCCGCGGCGGGACGCTCAGCAGAAACACAGGGCAGGATGGCCACGCAACACACCCGGCAACACGTGCCTACCCGACGCCGATCGCTGCGTTCCCACCGGACTCAGGCGGGGCACCAGGGTCGAATCCAGGAAACCACCGCGTCGGCCATCGCCTCCGCATGGGCGTCCGAGAATACGTGGTCCGCCTCGGGAAGCTCGACCAGGCGCCGTGACGACCCCCCGATGGCCATGAGATCCCGGGAGTCCTGGACCGGAACCACATCATCGACCACCCCGTGGACCAGAAGCCACGGGACTTCAATCTCACGGGCCGCCTCGATCACACTTCCCACGCGGTTCATGTCCTCGACGTACGCGGGGGACAAAGGGCACTCGGGCTTGTCCCACATGCACCCGACCCCCGGCGTGACGGTGCCGAATTCACGCTCCGCGAACGCCGCCGTATGCACCATCCCGGCCAGTGAGATCAGGAACCGGAGACGCGGATCCATGCGGGCCCGAAGGACACCCACCGCGGCGCCCATGCTGTGCCCGGCGTACCCGACGTTCCAGCCGGGCAGGGCGTCAAGAATGGCCCCGAGATCATCGACCTCCGTGGACAGGGTGCAGTCCTCGAACCGGCCCTCAGACGCGCCATTGCCAGCGAAGGAGAAGCGCAGCACCGACACCCCGGCCCCGGCCAGACGATCTGCCAGGGTGATCAGGAGCGGCCGGTCTTTGTTGCCGGTGACGCCATGGCCGACAACAACAAGAGTGCCATGATCCGGGCGTCCGGGATGGAGGGAGAAGTCGAGGCGCTGACCGCGGTGATTGCGAAGTTCCTGGGGGAGAGGTCGTTTCATGGAGTGGATGGGCCGACTCGGGACGAACCCACGGGTTCATGCCCAAGGGTTCACCCGGTCATGCCATCTCCCGGGTCCCAAGGCGAGCCCGACCCGGGACGAATCCGCGGGTTCATGCCCAAAGTTCCATCCGGTCATGCCAACTGCCGGGTCCCAAGGCGAGCTCGCTCCGTTCCAGCCGTGCCATAGATGCACTTTGGAAGCCTGGATTGCGGCGTGGCGCGATTCACCCTCCCTCTATTCCCCTGCCGCCCGGCGTAGAACGGTCCGTTCCGAGAGTTCTACTCACCGTCACCCCTGTCTCCAACGTCTCGGACGGCCCATCCGGACGGCGGTCAGGCCCGGCGAGTAGTCGGCGCCGATCACCCGCGCCTCCGCCATCCAGGGCCAGTGTTCCACCAGCAATCCGCGATCCTCCAGCACCCCATGCACCGGAACGCGCAACCACGGCTTGTGCCCGACCCGGAAATACCGCTGCCTCCCGCCCCCGTCATGGAAACCGGAACAACGCACCCGGCCCGTGCGTGCCCCGGGGACAAGCTCCGCTCCCGCTCGCCCTCTCTGGCGCCGGGGCCGGCCAAAGCCCCAGATTGCGCCAGGTGTGCGGGATGCCGTACATGCCCAATGCCGAATCAAGTTCCACCGTGCCGGCCGGGAATCGTTCAGGATCTTGGAAAACCCGCGATTCGGCGGCAATCGCCTTCAGGGCAGTCATTGCCCACCAGTCCGGTTCCAGTTGAGCCCCCTCGATGCCCCTGCCGTCCAGCGCGCGGGACCACCCCGTACATCCGTCCCGGAAGAACTCGGACGCCTCCGCCAGGGATCCGAATACCGATTCCGCCGGCCAGTCCTCTGTCGCCTCCGCCACCACCCGGGATACCACAACGCCGTCGCCGTCGCACACGGTGACTTCCATCCGCCCCCCGGTTTCGAACGTATGGAAGTTCGCGAACCGATGCACCCCGGGAAACAAACGGCCCCCAGCCCACCGGTTCACCCCCGAATTCGTATCCCGGCCCAGGATGAACACCCCGTCCCGCTCCCCATCCTCCGAGTCCCAACTGACCGCAATGCGATGGGCGGCATTCTCGGACGACAACCCCGCCCATGCCGGCAGCGGACCCGGACGGAGGTGTTCGAGCCGGATCAGACAGATCCCCGCCAACCCCCAGCCGCGAACGGTCTTCAATCGGAACGGACGGGGCACCCGCGGCGCCAGTACCTCCGGTCGGATCCGGAAATTCACCAGAATGCGACGTTTCATCACTGCACGGACGCTCGGAAGGAGCGGCCTCATCTTGGCCCCCTTTCGATCCGGAACCCGCGTGAGGCGACGTGCCGCCCGTCCGAGCGCGGATCGAGGCTGCACCAGCGCCTGTTGACAGTGGCCATAATCCATCCATCGCAGGCCGTATCTACTGTTGGTTGCGTTATTTCTGTATTCACAGAATGATTTCTCCAAAAAAAGGCGGCCCTCAGTCGCCCAGGTTCAGGAGCTTTCGGACCTTGTCGCCGAGTTTCATGAACCGGGCGATCACCGGGGTGGGCCAGTTCCGGATCTGGGTGTACCAGGAGCCCGTCAGTTCGAAGAACTCCGCCAGTTCCCGCAGGCGCCGCTCCGTGTACGGATCTGTCCCCCCGTCCCCGGCCGATTCGGCGACACAATCCCGGAGCATGCCGAGGGTGGGGTCGATCTCCCGTTTCTTCCGTTCGTCGAGGACCACCCGGAACATCTCCCAGACATCCTTCATGGCCTCGAAATGATCCCGCTTGTCGCCCATGACATGAACCAGCCGGATGACCCCCCAGCCCTGAAGTTCGCGAAGGCTGTTGCTGACGTTCGACCGGGCCACCTGGAGGGTTGATGCGATCTCCTCGGCGGGGAGGGGGCGGGACGACGTGAAAAGGAGAGCGTGAATCTGGGCGACCGTCCGGTTGATGCCCCAACGCGTTCCCATTTCGCCCCAATGCAGCACGAATTTCCCCTGGACCGGACTCATCTCCGCCATCTTTATTCCTTTATTTCTGTTAAGACAGAAATTATCGAACCAGTGAAGGCGCCGCAAGCGTTTTTCAGACTCTCTCTCTGCGGACACGGCCGACAACCCAATCACAATCAGATCAATAAGCCCGGCACCTTGCTGTTGACACCATCAAGGCATTAGGACTGGCATCTTTCTGTTGACGAACCGCCTAAGGGTCATCCCCACCGGCCCGATGGGATTCATGGAGGGATACCGCGCAGAATTGCGTCGTCAGCAACTTATCGCCTGCCTCATAAGTTAAGAAGTGCCGGACCTGTTACACGCACGCCCGCACGCCCGCACGCCCGCGGCTATCCGGGGCGACCCCACCCCCTTGGCCGCCCCCGCCTGTTCTGACATCCTCCCCCCTCCAATCGCGGCCCCTGCCCCACCCCATCCCATGCCCGAACGTCATTGTCATCAGTGCGGAGCCCCCTACCTCCTCGACGGCACCCCTGGCCGGAGCGAGACCTGTGAGAAATGCCGGGCCGACCTCAAGGTCTGTCTCAATTGCACCCACTACGATCTCCGCGTCGCCCACCAGTGCCGCGAGCGCCGCGCCGAGCCCGTGGCCGAAAAGGCGGCCGCCAACTTCTGCGAATACTTCGATTACGCCCGCCGCGACTGGCAGGCCCCGGATCGCAACGCCCGCGAAGACGCCGCCCGGGACCGCCTGCGCAAGCTGTTCGGCGACTGACGCTTCATCCCCGGAGCATCGGCGCGTCGTCGGTCTGACGGGATGCGGTTGCAGCAGATCATCGGATAAACGGATTCCCCACGCCCGATCGGAGGGGCGGGTCCCACGAGCCGGAGGGGGCGTTGAGCGAATGGCGCGGAATCGCAGCGCACGTTCCTCCAAACGGTTGCCTCCTGGCCGACAATCCGAAAATGCACTGCCACGCCCTGTGCTCCGAACTGCCCAGTTGCACGATCATGCCGTTTTCATGACGATCCCGCGCATCCCACGGATTGCCGAGCTGAAGCACCCCATGAACTCAACTTCACATCTCACGGCCAGGCGCGAGCGGCCCGCGTTCACCCTCATCGAACTGCTCGTCGTCATTGCCATCATCGCCATTCTGGCCTCGATGCTCCTTCCCGCCCTGGCCAAGGCGAAGTCCAAGGCCCAAGGCATCCTTTGCCTCAGCAACACCAAACAGCTTTCCCTCGTCTGGCGCCTCTACACGGACGACAACGAGGACAAGTTGATCGGGGCTGCCGGGTGGACGCCGCCGGGCGGACGGGCCATTCCCAACTGGACAGGCGGGAGCTGGCTCACCCTCAACAACCGGACCGATCCCAACAACTGGGACCACGACGCCTACACCAAGAAGAGCCCGCTCTGGCCCTACACAGGTAACACCGTCGGCATCTTCAAGTGCCCGGCCGACAAGACCACCGCCAAGGCCACCCGCGGCCCGCTCCAGGGCCAGACCGTCCCCCGTATCCGCAGTGTCTCCATGAACAACTGGGTTGGCGGACCCGGCTGGGGCAACTCAGGGCCCTGGGTCCCCAATGCCGCGTCCGGCTGGAAGACGTACCTCCGCCTCACTGAAATCCTCGATCCCGGCCCCTCCAGCACCTTCGTCTTCCTCGACGAACGCGAGGACAGCATCAACGACGGCTATTTCGTCGTGGACATGGCCGGCTATCCCCAAGGCGCCGCCGGCACTCCGCAGGGCAGCCGGTTTAAGATCGTCGATTACCCGGCCAGCTATCACAACGGCGCTGGTGGCCTCTCGTTCGCCGATGGCCACTCCGAGATCCGCAAGTGGGTCGATCCCCGCACCCGCCCCGGCATCAGCAAGGTCGATCGTCCCCTCGACATCACCTCCGCCAACAACCGCGACGTGTTCTGGATGCAGGAGCGGTCCACCCGCTGGCACTGATCCCAGTCTCGTCCTCCCGTTCCCGCCCGCGGCCCGATCAGGCCCGTCGTCAGCGGCGGGCCTTTTCGTTTCCATCCCTTGACTCCCCCACCGGCAGTGTGCTACGCCCTCCACAGCCTCAACCTGCTGTAGCCGGTCGGCCGAATATGCGATGCCCGAAGTGCGGCGGTCCCGACGACAAGGTGATTGATTCCCGGAGTTCTCGGGAAGGTCGGGCGATCCGTCGCCGCCGTGTCTGCCTCCAATGTGGGCACCGCTACACCACCTACGAACAGATCGAGCGCACCGAACTGATGGTGGTCAAGCGGGACGGGCGGCGCGAACTGTTCTCCCGCGAGAAACTCCTGAGCGGCCTCCGCAAGGCCTGCGAAAAGCGCCCGATCGACCCGGAAATCGTCAGCGATGCCGCCGAACGCATCGCCGACGATCTGGCCAACGAGTACGATCGCGAGATGCCCGTCATGGCCATCGGCGAACGGGTCATGGAAACCCTTCGCGCTCTCGACAAGGTCGCCTACGTCCGCTACGCCAGCGTTTACAGGAGGTTCGAAGAGGCCGATGAATTCGTGGAGGTCGTCACCAAACTCGAACGCCAGCGCCATGATACATCTACACTCCGACTACCTGGTCTTTGAGGTGTCCTCCGGCGACAAAATCCCCTGCTCGGTCGAGAAACTCACCATCGAGATCCTCGCCGATTCCCTCGATCAGATCGACCCCGACGTCATCCGCCACGCGGCCACCGCGGTCCTCCACTACTTCAAGGACGACCTCGGTCGCGAACAAGTGACCCTCGACGAATTCACCCAGGCCCTCGAAAAGGTCCTCGTCGGCCTCGGCTACCAGGTCCAGGGCAATCCCAATGTGGACCCCGCTGCCGCCGACATCGCCGAGGCCGACCTCGACGCCCTCGCCCATGCCCTCGGCGATGGACTCGAAATGGGCTTCTACAACCAGCTCCGCGGCGAACTTCGCCAACTCCTGGCCAAAACCCCACGCGTCGTGCGCTTCCGGGGCCTCCGACCTTGCGCCATGCGCCTCGCCCGTGTCCGCCGTTGGTGCCCCCGCAGCGTCCGCGTCAGCGACGACATCGTTCGATTCCTCCGCGACTGCTGGGGCGCCGAACGCCCCCGCTCGCAGTGCGCCCTGATGGTCAACTGATCCCGCCGCCGCTCCGCCGCGTCGGCAACCTCTGCGTCAGGCACCCTCATGGGAAAAGTCTTCGATGCCATTGAAGCCGATTTGCAGGCCTGGATGGCCCTTCAGCGGGTGTTCTTTGTGGCATCCGCTCCGCTTTCCCCCGACGCGCACATCAACTGCTCCCCGAAGGGCTCCGACACCTTCCGGGTTATCGGTCCCCAGGAAGTGGCCTACCTCGATCTGACCGGCAGCGGCGTCGAGACCATCGCGCACGTGCAGGAGAATGGGCGGATTGTCATCCTGTTCTGCGCATTCGACGGCGCCCCGCAGATCGTCCGCCTGCACGGAAAGGCGGTCGTTCTCTATCCGGGCGATGCTGAGTTCGAGCGCCTCTCTCCACGGTTCCCAACCCACGTCGGAGCACGTGCGATCGTCAAAGTGTCGGTCGCCCGGATCTCAACCTCGTGTGGCTATTCCGTCCCCCGCCTGGACTTCGTGGAGCAGCGCGATGTTCTCGATCAGTGGACGGCCCGCAAGTCCGCGGAAGAGCTGGCTGCCTACCGCACCGCGAAGAATGCGACCAGCATCGATGGCCTTCCCGGACACAATCCGCCCTGACCTCGCATGGCCTCCGGCAGTCGCTTGCGGATAGCCGTGGACCCAATCCTACCCTGCCATCAAGGCTCCGCCGGCATTGGGCTCATCGACAGGACGGGGACGGCGTGCCCTCGCAACCCCCTGCTCCTGACTCACTGCCCAATCCCCGCCGGTTTGCCTTGCCCATCGCGTTGACACAGCCACTCTGACCGGGCGCCAGTCATGACCCTGTTCGAGAAAATCGCCGCCCGCCAGATCCCGGCTGATATCGTCCTCGAGGACGATCGAATGCTGGCCTTCCACGACATCAACCCGCAGGCCCCGACCCACGTTCTGGTCGTGCCCAAGCAACCCATCCCGCGTATCGGTGCGGCGGAAGCCGGCGACGCCGGACTCCTCGGGCATCTCCTCCTTCAGGCCGCCGAAGTTGCGCGCCGCCTCGGTCTCGATGCCTCGGGGTACCGCCTGGTCATCAACCACGGCCGCGACGGCGGGGAAAGCGTACCCCACCTGCACGTTCATGTGCTCGGAGGCCGGCCCATGAAATGGCCGCCGGGCTGACCCGTCTCCGCCCCTCCTTGCAAGCCCGGCGACCCGTTCCACCTTGCCGCCCCATGATGCCCGGCCGCCCCGCCCGACACCCTGACCCGGTTCGCCCCGCCGCCACGAGGGGTTCCCGGGTGACGCTGTGGCTGCTCCTGATCGCCGCCGTGGCACTGAACGCCTGCGGACGCCGCGAGTCGCCGGTGGACGTCGCGGCGCGCGAGGGGATTCTCCTGATCAACAACGCCGACGACATCTCCGACCTCGATCCTCATGTCGTCACCGGCGTCCCCGAGCACAATGTCATCGACGCCCTCCTCGAAGGGCTCGTCCGGCTCGACCCGCGGGACCTGGCCCCCCTTCCTGGCATGGCGGAACGATGGGAGATATCGCCGGACGGCCTCGAATACACCTTTCACCTCCGCCGGGACGCCCTCTGGTCGAACGGCGATCCCGTGGTCTCCCGCGATTTCCTCCTCTCCCATCGCCGCATCCTCACCCCGTCCCTGGCGGCCCAGTACGCCAACATGCTGTTCGTCGTCACCAACGCCGAAGCCTACTTCAACGGCAGCGTCACGAACTTCGCCAAGGTCGGCTTCGAGGCCCCGGACCCCCACACCTACCGCATCCGCCTCAACGCCCCGACCCCCTACTTCCTCGGCATGATCGGGTACCACTACTCCTGGTATCCCGTTCACATCCCGACCGTCGAGCGCTTCGGTGGCATGGCCCGCAAGGGAACCCGCTGGACCCGCCCGGAGAACTTCGTCGGCAACGGACCCTTCGTCCTTCGCGAGTGGCGGATCGGACGCCACATGCTGGTGGAGAAGAACCCGCTCTACTGGGACGCCGACCGGGTCCGCCTCAACGGCATCCGCTTCCACCCGATCACCTCGCTCGAAACCGAGGAGAACGCCTTCCGCGCCGGCCAGCTCCATGTCACCTACGAGGTTCCCCGCCCCAAGCTCGACTGGTGGCGCACCCATCGCCCGGACGAACTGCGGATCGATCCCTACCTCGGCGTCTATTTCTACCGCATCAACGTCACCCGCCCAGGCTTGAGCGACCCCCGGGTGCGGCGCGCCCTCGCCCTCGCCATCGACCGTCCCGGACTGGTCACCACCATTCTGCGTGACGGTTCCCTCCCCGCCTACCACGTCGTGCCGCCCGGTCTGCGCGGCTACTCCTCCCCGGTGTTTGCCCAGGCCACCGATCTCGAAGAGGCCCGCCGCCTGCTCGCCGAGGCCGGTCACCCGGGCGGTGCCGGCCTGCCTGAACTCGAAATCCACTTCAACACCTCCGAAAAACACCGCGCCATCGCCGAGGCCATCCAGGAAATGTGGCGCCGCGGACTCGGCGTCCGCACAACCCTCGCCAACACCGAATGGAAGGTCTATCTCGACCAGCAGCGCACCCTCGACTACCAGATCAGCCGCGCCGGCTGGATCGGCGATTACATCGATCCCAACACCTTCCTCGAAATGTGGAAAACCGGCGACGGCAACAACAACACGGGCTGGAGTCACGCCGGCTACGACCAGCTCCTTGAAGCCGCCGCCCGCGAATTCGACCCCCAACGCCGCCTCGCCATCATGGCCCAGGCCGAGGTCATCCTCCTCGAGGAACTCCCCATCCTCCCCATCTTCTTCTACGTGAAACCCTACCTCGTCCATCCCTCCGTCCGGGATTGGACCGGCAATCTCCACGCCCTCTTCCCGTACCGCGAAGCCTACTTCGCCCCCTCCCCAGGACCCCTCTCCTCCCGCTAGACCGTCATGCTGCGCTTCATCGGTCGTCGCCTCCTCGAAACGATCCCCCTGCTGCTGGCCATCGCCACCTTCACCTTCTTCATGATCCGTCTCGCGCCCGGCGGCCCCTTCTCCGCCGAACGCAATGTCACCCCGGAAATCCTCCTCAATCTCGAACGTCACTACGGCTTCGATCAACCCCTCTGGAAACAGTACCTCGACTACCTCGGCGGCCTCCTCCGCGGCGACCTCGGCCCTTCCTTCAAATACCAGACCCACACCGTCAACGAACTCATCGCCGACGCCTTTCCCGTCTCCCTCGAACTCGGCGCCTGGGCCCTCCTGGTCGCCCTCTCCGTCGGGCTCGGCACCGGCCTCCTCGCCGCCCTCAAACGCAATACCGCCCTCGACCACGGCCCGATGTCCATCGCCACCCTCGGCATCTGCCTCCCCACCTTCGTCATGGGCCCCCTCCTCGTCCTCCTCTTCGCCCTCGGCCTCGGCTGGTTCAATGCCTGGGGCTGGTACGAACCCCGCGATCGCGTCCTCCCCGCCCTCACCCTCGGCCTCTATTACGCCGCCTACGTCGCCCGGCTCACCCGCGGCGGCATGCTCGAGGTCCTTTCCCAGGACTTCATCCGCACCGCCCGCGCCAAGGGCGCCTCCGAATCCCGCGTCCTCCTCCGCCATGCCCTCCGCGGCGGACTCCTCCCCGTCGTCGCCTTCCTCGGCCCCGCCGCCGCCGGGCTCATCACCGGCTCCTTCGTCGTCGAAACCATCTTCGGCGTCCCCGGACTCGGCCAGTTCTTCGTCAAGTCCGCCCTCAATCGCGACTACACCATGGTCCTCGGCACCGTCCTCCTCTACGCCACTCTCATCATCGCCCTCAATCTGGTCGTGGACATCCTTCAAGCCTGGCTCAACCCGAAACTCCGCCTGGAATGACCCGCCCCGATTCCACCGACGCCGATCCGCCCTCCTCCCTTGGTCGCGATGCCTGGCATCGCCTCTGCCGCAATCGCATGGCCGTTTTCGGCCTCGTCGCCACCCTCGCCCTCGCCTTCCTCTCCCTCGTCGGTCCCTGGTTCAGTCCCTACGGCTACGAACAGCAGAACCTCGATCTCGGCGCCACCGCCCCCAGCGGCGCCCACTGGCTGGGCACCGATCCCCTCGGACGTGACCTCCTCACCCGCATGCTCCATGGCGGCCGCATCTCCCTCAGCGTCGGCCTCCTCGCCACCGCCGTCTCCCTGCTCATCGGCGTCCTTTACGGAGCCATCGCCGGCTACATCGGCGGCCGCCTCGACGCCGTCATGATGCGCCTGGTCGAACTCATCTACGCCATTCCCTTCACCATCTTCGTCATCCTCCTGATGGTCGTCTTCGGACGGCAGTTCATCCTCCTCTTCGTCGCCATTGGCGCCGTCGAGTGGCTCACCATGGCCCGCATCGTCCGTGCCCAGGTCATGTCCGTGAAACGCCAGGAGTTCATCGAGGCCGCCCGCGCCCTCGGCCTCCGCAAACGCCAGATCCTCGTCCGCCACCTCATCCCCAACGCCACCGGCCCCATCCTCGTCTATGCCACCCTCACCGTCCCCATGGTCATGCTCCTCGAAGCCTTCCTCAGCTTCCTCGGCCTCGGCGTCCCCCCACCCATGAGCTCCTGGGGCGTCCTCATCAAGGAAGGCGCCGAGGTGATGCGCGAATTCCCCTGGCTCCTCGTCTTCCCGGGTGCCGCCTTCGCCCTCACCCTCTTCTCCCTCAACTTCCTCGGCGACGGCCTCCGCGATGCTCTCGACGTCCGGGCCGCCAGGGACTGATTCCCAAGGCCACGCCCCAGACCCGCCCATCCGGCCACCCACCCATGCCCCTCCTCGCCGTCGAAGATCTCGCCGTCGCCTTCCACACCCGCGCCGGTGTCGTCCGCGCGGTCAATGGCGTCTCGTTCACCCTCGAACGCGGCGAATCCCTCGGCATCGTCGGCGAATCCGGCTCCGGCAAATCCGTCTCCTGCCTCGCCCTCCTCGGCCTCATCCCCAAACCCCCCGCCCGCATCGAGCGAGGCCACGCGCACTTCAACGGACTCGACCTCCTGCGCTGTCCCGATGCGGACCTCCGCCGCATCCGGGGACGTCGCATCGCCATGATCTTCCAGGACCCGATGACGGCCCTGAATCCCTACCTCCGCATCGAGGACCAGTTGATCGAGCCGCTCATCGTCCATGAACGGATCAACCGCGCCGCCGCCCGCACCCGCGCCCTCGAAGCCCTCCGCGATGTCGGCGTGCCCGACCCCCAATCCCGCCTCCGCGCCCATCCCCACGAGTTCTCCGGCGGCATGCGCCAGCGCGTCATGATCGCCATGGCCATGATCACCCGCCCCGACATCCTCATCTGCGACGAACCCACCACCGCCCTCGATGTCACGGTCCAGGCCCAGATCCTCGAACTCATCCGCCGCGAACAGCGCGCCAACGGCACCGCCGTCATCCTCGTCTCCCACGACCTTGGCGTCGTCGCCGGTTTCTGCGACCGCGTCCAGGTGATGTACGCCGGCGAGACCGTCGAACGCGCCCCGGTCCGCCCCCTCTTCTACCAACCCCTCCACCCCTACAACCTCGCCCTCCACCGCAGCCGCCCCAATCCCCACGTCCCACGCGGCACCGAACTCCCCACCCTCCCCGGCCTCCCCCCCGATCCCTCCCGGCTCCCGCCCGGCTGCGCCTTCGCCCCGCGTTGCGAATTCGCCATCGACTCCTGCCTCCACGAACAACCCGCGCTCCGCTCCATCGTCCCCGACCACGACTCCGCCTGCCTCCGCGTCCAGCGCCGCGAGATTCAACTGCCCGAATCCCAGCCCGCCCGATGAATCCCGCCCCCCCCCTGCTCGACGTCCGCGATCTGCAGACCCATTTCCCGGTCGAGCGCGGACTCCTCTGGCGCCGCCGCATCGGCACCGTGAAGGCCGTGGACGGCGTCTCCCTGGCGCTTCGCCGCGGCGAGATCCTCGGTCTCGTGGGCGAGTCCGGCTGCGGCAAATCCACCCTGGGCCGTTCCATCCTCCAGTTGATCCGCCCCTCCGCGGGCGAGGTCCGCTTCGAGGGACAGGACCTCGCCCGCCTGTCCACCGAGGCCCTCCGCCCCGCGCGCTCCGGGTTCCAGATGATCTTCCAGGATCCCTACGCCTCCCTGAACCCGCGCATGACGGTCTTCGACACGCTGGCTGAAGCCATCCGCGCCCATCGCCGGGTGGCCGAACCCCAGCTCCGCACCCGCATCGCCGAACTCATGGACCGCGTCGGGCTCGCCCAGCGGTTCCTTCGCAAGTACCCCCACGAATTCTCCGGCGGCCAGCGTCAGCGCATCGCCATCGCCCGGGCCCTCGCCGTCGAACCCCGCCTCATCATCGCCGACGAACCCGTCAGCGCCCTCGATGTCTCCATCCAGGCCCAGATCATCAACCTCCTCGCCCGCCTCTCCCGGGACATGGGCCTGACCCTCATCTTCATCTCCCACGACCTCGCCGTCGTGGAACATATCAGCGACCGCATCGCCGTGATGTACCTCGGTCGCATCGTCGAAATCGGCCCCGCCTCCTCCGTCTTCCGTCGCCCCGTCCACCCCTACACACGCGCCCTGGTGAGCGCCATCCCCGAACTCGATCCCGACCGCGAACGCGCCCGCCAGCGCCTCCTTCTCCCCGGCGACCCGCCCTCCCCGATCGATCCCCCCGCTGGCTGCGCCTTCCACCCCCGCTGCCCCTTCGCCGAACCCCGCTGCAACGCCGCCCGCCCGCCTCTCGCCGACTTCGACGACCGCCTCGTCGCCTGCATCCGCGCCGCCGAAATCTGACCGCCTTCCTCCCACAAGGGGCGATGGGGTCAAGAAGCGGATGGGAGCCCTCTGCCCTCAGGTTGTTGGTCGATTCAGTTCCAGCGGGGCTCGAAGGCGCGGTTGCGGACGGCACCCTCGACAGCCAGGCGGTGACGCCCCCCAATTTTTGGAGTGCGGCGGTTCCCGCCGCTTTGGATCCTGCCACGGCCAAGCCTCAAGCCCGGGTGGGACTTCAACCCGTCCCCCCCACGGACGAATCCAAAGCGGCGCCGAGCGCCGCACTCCAAGTCCTGACAGGGGCGGTGGGGTCAAATCGGTCGTTCTGATGTTCCGTCCCGGCGAATTTTGGAGTGCGGCGGTTCCCGCCGCTTTGGATCCTGCCGCGGCCAAGCCTCAAGCCCGGGTGGGACTTCAACCCGTCCCCCCCACGGACGAATCCAAAGCGGCGCCGAGCGCCGCACTCCAAGTCTGGTGTGATACGACTTCGTGGAGTCTTCGAGCAGGATGCGCGGCTCCGGCCGGCCGGGGCCGGTTCCCGATCGGCCACGCTTGCGATCAGGATCCGTGGAGGCTGCTTTGATGTCTGCGCCGCGTGCCGGCAGGCTTCCAGCCCGTGGTTTGACTCCTTCGTTTTCAGGCGGGGAACACGGTGCGGAAGCGCTGCTGACAGAGATGTCGGACGAGGATCTGCTGAAGCTGGTCGCACTGGACATGAAGACGCCGGGAACGCGGGGTGGCGTGGCGTGCGGGGGTGGGGTGGGGACCGAAGTCGCGACCGAGGGAGGGCAGGCTTGCTTCGGGATCGGGTGAACCGGGAGACTTCGTCTGAACGAGCGGTTCAGACTGACGATGTCCTGGTACTCCTTTCGCCCGTATGTCTCGGTGGCGCAGCGTCGGCGGGAAGCGGAACAAACGGCCCGCAAGATGGCCGGGAAGGGCACGCCGCTGAATCCCGTGGTGGTGGTTGGGCGTACCATCGCCTGTACCTTCTGGGGGGAGTCGTGGTGCGACAATCTCGAGGCTTACAGCGATTACGCGAACCGGTTGCCGCGCGGCCGTACCTACGTCCGGAACGGATCGGTGATCGATCTGCAGGTCGGGACGGGAACGGTCAGGGCGCTGGTCCAGGGAAGCTCGCTGTATCGCATCGAGATCGGCATTGCCGCGCTCCTCCCTGAAATCCGGCGCGTTGGCCTGTCAAGGGCGAGGTCGAGTGCCTCCACCCCGTCCGGTTGCGTGGGGTGCAGGAAGGCTGGGAGCTGCGCGAGGTCCACGCAGTATTCGTGGTCGTGATCGTCGGGGGCACCGCAGGTCCACCCGACGCCGTAGGCGGCGGGACGATCGTGAAGGGGTTCCGCCGGCACGCCTCCCGTGGTGCCGTCGGACCCGAAGGCGGGAACGCGCGCTTACCGGAAAGGTTGGGCGGGATTTCCGGGAAACGGATGCGCGAAGCACCAGAAGGGGATGGTTGCCCGTCCAGGCACGTGTGCCTCGCCGAGGAGTTCGAATCCGTGCCGTCGATAGAAGGACAGGTTGGCGTGGTTGAAGGTCTCGAGGTAGCAGGGGAGACCCTGGCAGACGGCGTGATCGAGGACCGCGCGAAGGAGGGCGCCGCCGAGGCCTCGTCCGTGGGCGGCCGGGGCGACGCTGAGGCTGAGCAGATAGACGTGGTCCACCGGCATGCGCCGGGTGCGTTGGCGTTCGAGGCAAGGGATGCAGGAAGCGACGCGGACCAGGGCGGGGAGGCCGAGACGGAGTGGCGCCAGGCCCCATCCCCCACGGAGGAGGCGTGGGATGCTGGGAACGGCATTCGTCGAATGGAAGAACACGGCAACACCGAGAGGATCGTCGCCAGCGGCGAGGACATGCCCGTAACGGGCGCCCATGCGGAGGAACGATCCCATCATCCAAGTCAGCGGTCCTTCGCGGCGGGACGGGTCGGGAAGGATGTGGCGGATGCCCGGGTCCTCATGGAAGGACGCCGCCATGTGTCCGGCCGCCCGGGTGAATTCGTGGGGAGCGAGGGGGCGGCAGGACACGCAGGTATCCTTCCCAACCGGGCGGAGGGAGGGAAGGGGGCAATCAGCGGGAATCCTACCGACTCGGCACGACGCTTTACCCCACCGCATCGACGCGGAGATCGCGCAGAACCCGCAATCCCGGGATCGGGGCACCCCGAATGATCCGCGCGCCACTCTTGCGACGCTTCCCGAACTTGTCCCGGTGCCGCTCCCACATCTGGTTCACGAACTCCTTCGATCCCAGGAACACCCCGTCGGTCATGTGCCGGATCCGCAGGCGCAGGATCTGCCCCAGA
>JAHCBA010000068.1 GCA_019634625.1 Verrucomicrobiia bacterium | reverse complement strand
CTTCATGGTACGTCCTTTACTTTGCTTTCCTGGTTGAACCGTCGCGCCTTCCTCAGAAGCAACCTCCGTGCCAGACCGGTTCCACCCCGGCCCCCAAGACCGCGAACAACACGCTTAAGATCCTTATGGCAAACCTGTTGGATCGCTGGATTCCCCTCCGCGGCTCCAACGGTTCCTCCCTGGGCCACCCGCCCGTCATTGTAAGTGGAACCGACATCCCTCCCGGCGACCCGCCCGGATCCGCTTCGCCAACCCTTTCCCAACCAACCCCTTAACGACCCAGACCCGGAGGTATAACGCTTTCCGACGCTGCTGCCCGTAGAGATCAAGCCAGCGTGCCTGCGCGGTGCATCCCCAAGTTGTCGGTGAGGAGGCAGCCAATCGGAGGGACGAGCTCCGCGAGTCCTCATCCCAACGCACCCCATCGTTGCGGCCTCGTGGAACCCGGCCCTCCGAGGCGATGCTTCGTGAACTTCGCGCCTCCACCCACAACTCCGGGATGCACCGGGACCCTGCCGCGGACCTCAAAACACCCTCGCCTCCGCCCCCCACCACCCCGTACCCTTCCGGGGTTCCACGCGCGCCCCGGACCCGGACCCGGTTCCCCAATCGGCCCAACCCCGATCGGACCCCAAACCCACTCCCATGACCTCCGCCGATCTCTACCGTCTCTTTCTCAGTCTCCTCCAACCCGTGGCGCTCGCCGTCGTTCTCGTTCTCGCCGCCGCCGCCTTTCGCCGCCGCGCCGCCACCTGCCACCTTCTCCTCGCCGGCGCGTTCCTCGTCCTCATGGTCTGCGGCAACGGCTGGGTCGCCGATGCCTTCGCCCGCAGCCTCGAATCCCGCCATCCCAACCCTGACCCGGTCCCGGAAGCCGATTGCATCGTCGTCCTCGGCGGAGGCACCGGCGCCGCCATCCCCCCCCGCACCACCGTTGAAGTCGGCGAAGCCGGCGACCGCGTCCTCTTCGCCGGCCACCTCTTCCGCATCGAGAAGGCCCCGATCGTCATCTGCACCTCCGGCGTCGCCACCGGCGGACTCGCCACCCGTCCGCCCGCCGAGGACATGGCCGAACTCCTCCAGGCGATCGGTGTCCCGGAAGAGGCGATCCTCCTCGAAACCGAATCCGCCAACACCCGCGAACACGCCGTCAACCTGGCCCCGATCCTGCGCGAGCGCGGCTTCAAACGCGCCATCCTCGTCACCTCCGCCCTCCACATGCCCCGCGCCGTCGGCGTCTTCAAGCGGTACTGCCCCGACCTCGAATGGATCCCCGCCCCCACCGATTACCGCGTCGTCGAGCAAGCCGAACCCCTTCCCTGGTACCGCGAGGCCCGGGCCTTCGTGCCCTCCCCGGGCAACCTTCAGCTCTTCTCCGAAACCGCCCACGAATACCTGGGCATGGCCTACTACCGCCTCCGCGGCTGGTGGTGAATGCCCCGGAGTATCGTCCGTGCATCCAGGCGTTGTGGGCGAGGCGGCGGGCGACTAGGGTCCTGCGCCAGTCCCGATTCATCCCTGCGTGTCTCTCCACCCCATGAAGCCCACCCTGTCCCGCCGCCGCTTTCTTTCCGCCACCGCCACCGCCGGGGCGGGTTGGCTGATCCTTCCCAACCCGCGGCTGGCGTTCGCCTACGAGGCCAACAGCCGCTTGAACATCGCCGGCATCGGCGTGGGTGGACAAGGACGCGGTGTCCTCGATGCGTGCCATCAACTCGGACATTCCCTGGTGGCCCTGTGCGACGTGGATGCCCGCCGGGCCGGGGATCTCCACCAGCACCATCCGCGCGCCCGGCAGTTCGAGGATTTCCGGGTCCTGTTCGACCGGATGGCCGGCGAGATCGATGCCGTGGTGGTGGCCACGCCCGATCATACCCATGCGGTGGCCGCCCAGGCCGCCATGCTGCTGGGAAAACATGTGTTCTGCGAAAAACCCCTGACCCGCACCGTCCACGAGGCGCGGGTGCTGCGGGAAACCGCGGCGCGGCAACGGGTCGTCACCCAGATGGGCAATCAGGGTTCGGCGGAAGGCCGGTTGCGCCGGGCCCTGGAGTTGGTCTGGGGCGGCGTCATCGGCGAGGTGCGCGAAGCCCACGTCTGGTTCGATGGCGGCAACGGTCCGTTGCAGCGTCCGACCGACCGACCGCCGTTGCCGGAGGGATTGAATTGGGACCTGTGGCTGGGGCCCGCCGAGGCCCGTCCGTACAGTCCGGTCTATCTCCCGGCCACCTGGCGGGCCTGGCGCGCGTTCGGCAGCGGAATCGTCGGCGATTTCGCCTGTCACACCGCCAATATCCTGTTCCGGGCCCTGCGCCTGGAACAGCTTTGGGACCGCAGCCGGCATCCCGGCGCGGACCGGGTGGTGGTCCGCATGGAAGCCTGGCCTTCCGAGCGGGACCCGGAAGGCTACCCGACCTCGCTCAAGGTGGTCATGAACCTCCCCGCACGCGGCGACCTGCCGCCGGTGAAGGCGACATGGTATGCCAGGGAAAAACCCCCCGAAGCCCTGCTGCTCGGCTATCCGCGCGGGGGATGGGGGGACCTCCTGGTCGGCTCCAAAGGCTCCCTCTATTCGGACAACCCCTGGAATGCCAACTACGTGCTGCTGCCGGAAAAACGGTTCGAACAGTTCGAGGGCGGTCCCCCGGAATCCCTGCCGCGGGTGCGCCATCACACATGGGAATGGCTCGAGGCGTGCCAGGGCCGCGGCAGCACCTTCTCGGGATTCGAGGTCGGCGGGCCGCTCACAGAACTCGCGCAGCTTGCCAACCTGGCCACGCAGGTCGAAGGCCCCATCGACTACGACACCCTGAGCGGGCGAATCCTCAACTCTCCAGAGGCCAACGCCCTCCTCCATCGCGACTACCGCCGGGGCTGGTCGCTCTGACCCCCCGATCCCCCTTCACTCGAGGCCCCGCTCCTCCAGGTCCAGTTCGTCGAGCCCAAGGTAATGACCGAGTTCGTGCAGGTAGGTGGTCTGCACCTCCTCCTCGAAGATCCCCCAGTCGCCCTCCGCAAACTCCCAGAGGTTTTCCAGAAACAGCAGGATCTGCGAGGGCAACGCCGATCCCGCCCCGCCCTCGGCGTGCGAATCCCCCACAAACAGCCCCAGCAGATCGTCGTCCAGCCCGTCCGCCACCATCTCCGCCGAAGGCCGCCGCTGATACGATACCGGCAGCGCCCGTGCCGCCTCCCGCAACGGCTCCGGCAGCAGCGAAAGCGTCGATTCGACCTCCTCCCGCGCCGCGGCCAGCAGTTCCGACCACGAAGGCTTCATTCCTTTCCAGCCGCCTCTTCCCGCGTGGCGAGCGTCCGCAACACGCGCTCCTTCACCACCCCGTAGTTCGGATTCGTGACGCGCGTCAGGTTGGACCGCGCCTCATCGAACCGGCCCGCCTGCACCTGGATGCGCGCCAGGTGCACCAGGATCCCCTCCCGTTCGAGATCGTCGCCCGCCAGCCCGTAGGCATGACGCCACGCCGCGAGCGCCTCGTCGTGCCGCGGCGGCCGGATCCCGTAAAACGTCTGCGCCAGGTCGCTCGCCAGGATGAAATTGTTGCGGTCCAGTTCGAGAGCCTTCCGGTAGAGACCCAGTGCCTTGTCGAAGACCCGCTGCTCGTCCTCGATGCCGTAGTGTTCCCTTACGTCCTTGCGGAACAGAAACACGGTGGTGGCAAAGTTGTGGTAGTACAGCGACTCGTCCGGTTCGAGCGCGATGGCCCTCTCGTAATGCACGAATGCATTGGTCACCGGACCCCGGTGTCCGTAGATCCCCGCCAGGTTGTTGTGGATGACCGCATTGTTCGGATCGAGTTCGAGGGCCTTCCCAAGCTGCACCCGCGCCTCCGCCTCGCGCCCCGTATCCGACAGGAAACTCCCGAAGGCGATCCGGCCGGACACATGACCCGGCTGCCGCTCGAGAAACGCCCGATACGCGGCGTCCACCGTCTCGATCCGCTCGTTGATGCGCGCCTGCAACGCCGCCGCGTCGGCTGCCTCCCCCTGTGCATCCGCCTCGCGTATCCACCCGTCGATCGCCGTCTGCGCCGCGTCGTCCATCTCCAGCAGGCGCCGGTACTCGGTCTCCACCGGATCCACTGCCAGAACCGGCGGCGTCACAAAACCTCCCGCCCCGGGCGCCCCGGGCGCCTCCGTCCGGTTCGTCGTTGCGACCTCCGGCACAGCCGCCAGAGCCGTCGCTGCCAGCACAGGCAATAACAGGCCGATCATGCGGCGCCTCCCTAGCAGGGCTTGCGGTAGACGGCGAGCAGGGAATGACCGGGCGCCACCCCCGCATCCTCCGTGGCCCGCAGCCGAAGCGACAACGTCGCCCACAGGGTCGCCACCTTCCGCGCTGCCACGGCGGCCGGGGAAACCCCGTAACGCGGCATTTCCCAACCCAGCAAGCCGGCCATCCGCTCCAGCGCCCTCGCCCGGCGGTAATGCAGCCGGTGCTCCGGCGCCAGCGGCTCCTCCACCAGATCCTCGAGCCCCAACCCGGTCAGCCTCGGCACGTGGCGCAAGGCCTCCGAACGCCAGCGCAACGGATGATGGGGCGGCGCGTTCAGCGGGTTCGCCGGCGCCCGGCCCACCCACCCGTCGTTGTTCGGCACCGCCACAAACAGCCGGCCCCCGGGTCGCAACACCCGCTCGAGCGCGGACAACACCTCCCGCGGGCGCGGCACATGTTCGAGCACCTGGAACAACGTCACCGTGTCCGCACTGGATGCCGGCAGCGCCTCGATGCGGGTCTCCTCGACCGGCAACCCCTTCTCCCGCGCCCGCCGCGCCGCGTCCGGGTTGTACTCGATGCCCCGCCGCCGCGCCCCCGGCACCAGGTTCAGAAAAAAGCCGTCGCCGCATCCCACGTCGATCAGGTCGGGATCCGCCGGCAGCCGGCGCAGCGTCTCCGTGAACTCCCACCGGGTGGTCGAGTAGTACTGCTCGTTCACCCCCAATCGCTCGTAAAACCCCGCCGAACCGGCGATCGTCGGGCGAAACCACTCCAGCCCGCAGGTGCCGCACCGCATCAGCACCAGCTCGGTCACCCCGCTCCCGAACTCCTCCAGCACCGACACCCCCATCTGGCGCCGGTACTCGTGGTCCAGCGCCCGCACCGGGACGTGTTCCAGCACGGTCCCCTCCGTGGCCCCGCACAGCGGGCAGACAACCGCCCCCACCGGGTCCCCATTACGACTTTTGTTCGATTCGGCCATGACTCGGAATCAAGGGTCCAACCACAAACCGCGGAAATGTGGTGTCGAGAGTGCGCGCCCCAACCCGGGCCCACCACCAATAATTGAACGCACCGCCCAGAATCAGCGGCACCACCACGAAGGCCTCGACACCCCAGCCCCCGCCCCATACCAACGCCGCCACCACCGCCAACCCCACCGCATGCGTCGCCACCAGCGGGCCCGCCGACGGTATCCGGTTCTCCGTCGATATCAGCGTGGTCCAGAAGGCGAAGTTCAACTCCCCCAGCGCATTGATCGCCAGCAGCAGCAGCCAGGGCGGCGGCAGGAAATGCTTGTCCGTTCCCAACTGCTCCAGCACCCAGGGCCCCAATCCCACCGCCAGTCCCGCCAGCATCCCAAACGTCGCCACCTGCAGCCGGAACCGCGGCGCCAATACCCGCCGGATCGCCTCCCGATCGTCCCGCGCACGCCATTGCGCCACCAACGGCCACTTCACCGAAGTCCATACCGCCGCCATGCCCAGCGCAATGTGCATGACCTGCACCGAAAGCCCGTACTCGGCGTAGGCCTCCGGTCCCAGCCGCGGCACGGCCATGCAGATCAACGCGAAACTGCTGGTCGTGACAAACACCGCCGCTCCCTGCGCCCCCAGCCGCCAGGAGTT
The DNA here is from genome assembly GCA_019634625.1 of Verrucomicrobiia bacterium. Classification (NCBI taxonomy): domain Bacteria; kingdom Pseudomonadati; phylum Verrucomicrobiota; class Verrucomicrobiia; species Verrucomicrobiia bacterium. Next base: position 13,699 of record JAHCBA010000068.1, on the reverse strand, counting down.
CGGCCACAACGCCGCCAGCGTCCGCCGCACTTCGCCCTCCCCCGATTCCCCAAGGTCCGGCACCCGCGCCCGGACCGCCCGCCTCGCCCCCGCCCGCAATACGATCCCCGCCATCAACCCTCCCACCGGGACCGCCAGCAGCCCCGCCCCCGCCAGAAGTAGCCCCGCCGATACCCCCAGCTTCAGTCCGTACGACACCACCAGCCACCGGGCACTCACCGTGACGCGGTTCAACCCGCGCAGCACCGCGATCCAATAGTACGAGTAGATCTCGAGACTCGTCCCCACCAGATGCACCCCCCAGGCCGCCCACGCCAGCCCGGGGGAACTCGCCTCCCCCACCCCCAACCCCACCACCACCGTTCCCCCCACCCCCAACAGCAACGCCGCCCCCACCGTGATGACCCGGTACAACCGCCGCGTCGCCCGCAGAACCGTCCGCAGCAACGCCTCATTGGGTTCCCCCCCCGTCCCGCCCCGGGCCACACCCATGGCCGACAACGACGCCGCACCCCCCAGCGCATACGACACTCCCCGTTCCACCGAGAGCGAAAATCCGAAGTCCGCAAGGTAGGCCAGCGTGCCCAGGTTCAGGAAAACATAGTACAAACCCAGGTCCGCCTTGGTCAGCGAGGTCAGCAGCAGCGGCAGCAGAAGCAGGCCGGACGCCAGTCGCAGACCGCTGAACAGCCACGACCACAGCACCGCCGAGGCCGGCAGTCGCCGCCCCCATTCCCGCCACGTTCCCATCCCGCGCACCCGCCGACCCTGAGCCGCGCCCGCCCCGCCGAAAAGTCTCTTCCCTCCCCCCATTTCCTAACGCCAGATCGATTGCGCCTTTTTCGGATTCCCGCCCCCCGCCATGCTCGCCCCGTGCTGGCTTCCATTCGCTCCGTTCACTTCACCGGCATCGGCGGCACCGCCATGGCCTCCGTCGCCGTCGCCATGAAGGAACGCGGTTTCGTCGTCTCCGGCTCCGACCGCGACGTGTACCCGCCGATGTCAGGCTTCCTCGCCGATCGCGGGGTCGAGGTGATGAACGGTTACGCCGAGGCCAACCTCGCCCACCGGCCCGACCTGGTGGTCATCGGCAACGCCATCTCCCGCGGCAACCCGGAGGCCGAGGCCGTCCTCGAACGAAAACTCCGGTACTGTTCCCTCCCCGAGGTCCTCAGCCATTTCTTCCTCCAGGGCCGTCGCTCCATCGTCGTCACCGGGACCCACGGCAAAACCACCACCACCTCCCTTCTCGCCTGGCTCTTCGAATCCCACGGCCACCAGCCCAGCTTCCTCATCGGCGGCATCCCCGAGAACCTCGGGCAGGGCGCCCGCTTCACCGACAGCGAATGGTGCATCCTCGAAGGCGACGAGTACGACTCCGCCTTCTTCGACAAACGCAGCAAGTTCGTCCACTACCGCCCCGAGGTGGCCATCGTCAACAACCTCGAAATGGATCACGCCGACATCTTCGACAGCGTCGCCGCCATCCAGCGCTCCTTCAGCCATTTCATCCGCCTCATCCCCCGCAACGGACTCCTCCTCGCCAACGGCGACGATCCTCTCGTCGCCCCGCTGCTCGCCGAGGCCGTTCATTACCCGGCCAAACGCTTCGGCCTCGGCGAAGCCAACGAGTTCCGTGCCACCGCCCTCCAACTCGACCCCGACCGCTCCCGCTTCACCCTCTCCGGGACCGCCTTCCACCTCCCGCTCACCGGCGAGTTCAATGTCCGCAACGCCCTCGCGGTCGCCGCCTGCGCCCGCCATTGCGGCTTCACCGATGCCCAAATCCAGGTCGCCTTCGATTCCTTCCGCGGCATCAAACGCCGCATGGAAACCCGCGGCGAGGCGGGCGGAATCACCGTCGTGGACGACTTCGGCCACCATCCCACCGCCATCCGCGAAACCGTCCGCGCCCTCCGCGTCCGCTTCCGCGGACGCCGCCTCTGGGCGGTCTTCGAACCCCGCTCCAACACCACCCGCCGCAATGTCTTCCAGGAGGAACTCGTGGATGCCCTCGAATGCGCCGACGAAGTCGTCCTCGCCGAAGTCGCCCGCCTCGAACAACTCCCCGTCGAGCAGCGCCTCAATCCGGAACGCCTGATGGAGGATCTCCGCCGCCGTGGGCGCGATGCCGCCTACCTGCCCACCGTGGACGCCATCGTCGAGCACGTCGCCCGCCACGCCGTCCCCGGCGACGTCGTCTGCGTCTTCAGCAATGGCGGTTTCGGGGGCATCCACGCCAGGCTCCTCGCCCGTCTCGGCGCCGCCCCCGCCTGATCCATCCCCCACCCGGCCCTCCCGACCTCATCCTCCCCTCATCGTGCCGTGCGGCGCCGTTTCGGAAGCCGCGGCCGGTTCTCAATCCCGGTCCGGATGATCTCCAGCACCTCGCGCCGCTCCCGCCCCTTCAGCGGCAGACGCGGGGCCCGCACCCATTCCTGCCCCAACCCGCATTCCTGCACGGCCAGCTTGATGTACTGCACAAACTTCGGGTGGACATCCAGATGCAGCAGCGGCGTGAACCATCGGTACAACTCCCGCGCCGCCTCCCACTCCCCGCAACGTGTCAGGTCCCAGAACCGCTGGTTCTCCTCGGGAAATGCAATGCCCGTCCCGGCCACCCACCCGTCGATCCCCAGGATCGCACTCTCCAGCACCAGGTCGTCCACGCCCGTGAACAGCGCATAGCGATCCCCCAGCGCGTTGCGAAGATCCGTGATCCGTCGCGTGTTGCCCGAACTCTCCTTGATCGCCACGCAGTTCCCCTGCCCCGCCAGCACCTCCAGCAGCGACGGCGTCAGATCGTGCCCGTAACTGATCGGATTGTTGTAGATCATGATCGGCAGCCCCGTCGCCTCCGCCACCCACCGGAAATGGTGCAGCGATTCCGCCGGATCCGGCGACCGGTACACCATCGGCGGCATCACCATGAAACCGTCCAGCCCCAGCCGCTCGCCGTCCCGCACGAACCGGCACGCCTCCGCCACGCTGCTCTCCGCCACACCGCTCAGCACCGGCACCCGCCCGTCCACCGCCTCGATCAACGCCGCCGCCACCTCCCGCTTCTCGGAGGCCGTCAACGACTGGTTCTCCCCCAGTGACCCCAGCAGGATCATCCCGCTCACCCCGCTCCCGATCAGCGCCTCCGCGTGGCGCGCCGTCCCGTCCAGGTCCAGCGACCCGTCCGGATGCATCTGCGTGGTGATCGCCGGAAACACGCCCGTCCAGTGTGCCTTCATGGGTGCCCATCCTGCCCAACCCCGCCCGCCAAAATCGAAATCGAAATCCACCGGAAACCGGAGTCCTGAAGCCTGAAGCCTGAAACCTGAAGCCTGAAACCTGAAGCCGGAAGGCCGCCGCCAGGAGGGCGCATCTGCAAGGTGTCGGAAGGCGCCATGGAAACGGGGTCGGAGTCGCGCTCGGAATTGGTATCGACGGGAAACACAATGCTTGGCGCATCCCCGGAGATCGTTCCGGTTCGATTCCGATGGCAACCCCGACCCCGACGGTCCCCTCGTCGCATCCCTGCACTGAGAGCTTGGGAGCTTCCCCTTCGATCGGGTCCCGGAAACCCGGAGGGTTTCCAGCGATTAGCCGGGGGTCGATCCCGGCTCCGCGGGTTCGACCCCCGGGCAGTCGGCCCAAATCGCACAACGACCCCGCCAGGGGTCGCAGTACCCATCCCTCGAACCCGCAGGCACACCTCTTCGATCGCCACCTTTGGGCTCGCTGCATCCCCAGTTCATCGGAGGGACGAGCTCCGCGAGTCCTCGATCCCATCGCTCCACTCCCCTTGCGGCCTCGTGGAACTCGGCCCTCCGAAGCGACGCTTCGCGAAGTCCGCACCTCACCCACAACTCCGCGATGCGCCTGGCCTCGACCCGAGAAGATGATTGTCAGCTCCCTCCCGCGCGTGCATGAAACAGGCCGCGCGAATTCCCACCCACGGCCACCCATTCGCATGAGGTTCCCTTGCCATCTCCCATTCCCCATCCCTGCCACAGCCATCCTCCTCCTTTCGCTGCTGGCGATCCCCCTCGCTCAGGCCCAGCCATTTCGCATCGACGCCGTCGAGCGGGACAGCACCTCGCGGGTGACCGTGCGCTTCGCCGCACAAGCCGATCAGTACTACATCCTGCTCGGTGGCAGTGACCCCGCCCGCATCGAGACCCCGCGCGCCCTCGCCCTCGGAACCACCGGGACCCAGGTCCTCGCCGATCCCAACCCCGATCCCAACGCCCGGTATTACCTCGTGCGACGGGTGCCGGTCGCGTCCCCGCTCGACACCGACGGCGACGGCATCGACGACGTGTACGAATTGCAGAGACCCGGCTGGTTCAATCCCCTCGATCCCGCCGACGCCGCCGCCGACTTCAATGGCAACGGGATCTCGAACCTCGAAGAATACCTGGCCGGTACCGACCCCATTGGCGCAGGCACGCCCACCACCTTCAGCAGTTCGCCCCGCCATGGGGAAGCCAATGTGGCGGTCACCCGCGAAACCATCCTCTCCTTCAACCACCCGCTCGCCGCCGATACCCTTCTCGACGGAACACGGTTGCACGCCGAGTTCGGCGGACGCCGCCTCCTCGGCCGGGTCGAACTCTCCTCCGACCGGCGCAAGGTCACCCTGTTCCCCCTCGAACCCCTCCCCGGGAATGCGCGCATCCGTGTCGTCTTCGATGGCACGGGTGTCCGTGACGACCGCGACCAGCCCATCGACGCCAACCGCGATGGCTTCGAAGGCGGGATCGCCCGGATCGAGTTCGATACCGTCAGCCTGACGCCAGTCCATCGCACCGCGGTCGTGGGCCGGGTCCTCGCCAGCGAACTCGCCACTGATGCCAACGGCCAGCCAACCGACCGGCCGCTCGCCGGGGCCATCATCACCGTGGACGGCCGTGAGGAGTCGATGCGTGCGGTCACCGGCGCCGACGGACGCTTCCGTCTCGACCCCGCGCCCGCCGGGACGTTCTTCGTGCACATCGACGGTCGCACCGCCGCCGGCAGCAACTGGCCGCAGGGCGACTACTACCCCTTCGTCGGCAAGGCCTGGTCCGCCATCGCCGGGCGCGACGACAATGACGAGGGCGACATCTTCCTTCCGCTCGTCGCCGCCGGCACCCTGCAACCCGTCAGCGCCGAGACCGAGACGCGCATTGAATTCCCTCCCGCCGTCCTCGATCGGCACCCCGAACTCGCCGGCGTCCATGTGATCGTTCCGCCCAACGCCCTGTTCGCCGATGACGGCACCCGTGGCGGCCGCGTCGGCATCGCCCCGGTTCCGCCCGACCGCATTCCCAGTCCGCTCCCGCCAGGCCTCGAACTCCCCCTGGTCATCACCGTCCAGACCGACGGCCCCCTTAACTTCGACACCCCGGTCCCGGTCCGCTTCCCCAACCTGCCCGACCCCCTCACCGGCGAACGCCTCCCACCCGGCGCCAAGAGCGCCCTCTGGAGCTTCAACCACGACACCGGCCACTGGGAACTGGGTGGGCCCATGACCGTCACACCCGACGGCCTCTTCGTGGAAACCGATCCCGGCGTGGGAATCCTCCAGCCCGGCTGGCACGGCAGCCGCCCCGGCACCGATCTCGATGGGGACGGCCCGGACATCCCGGACCTCTGCGGCGGCAGCCCGGACTACTACTTCGATGAGGCCGCCTGTCGCGCCCGCTCCCTCAAGTCCGTGGCCAAACTCGTCTCGGATGCCGCCAAGGTGACCAGCAAGCCCGGCGGCCCCGGGCTCGGCGGCGTGAAACTGCTCAACGGCATCAACACCACGATGAACAACGTGCAGAAGCGCAACCAGCTCTGCTCGAATTGCTGCAACGCCATCAACGGCGGCCTCGGCTGCACCGGTTCCCTCTTCGGTTCCGCCGCCGGTCTCCACGGCCCGCCCGCCAATCCCTTCCAGCAAATCGAGGCGCTCCTCGCCGAAATCGCGTCCCGCAGCGAATCCCACGCCACCTGGCTCACCGCCCAGGTGGAACTCCTCGGCGACCTCACCGATCCCGCCCAGCTCCCCGCCGAACGCCGCGCGGCCTACGACGCCCTCCAGGCCCAGATCGATGCCCTCTTCGCCCCCATGTCCATGGAGGATTACTACCAGGGCGTCGCCCTCCAGCTCGACGCCCTCGACCGCGATACCGGACCGTTCGTGCCCGATACCTCGGATGAAATCGCCCACTTCCTCCTCACCAACCTCGATACCGGCGCCATCCAGCGCGGCCTCACCGGCACCGGCGGCGTGGTGTCCCGCCTGATCCTCCAGCCCAACACCCGCTATCAGCTCGAATACGTCTTCCCCAGCTCCCTCGCCTACGGCTGGGTCCCCTTCATCAGCGCCGCCGCCGGACGTACCACCATCCTGCCCACCACCCACGCCCTGCCCCTCGACGAACCGGATGCCGATGGCGACGGCCTCGCCGATCCCCTCGAATGGGTCATCGGCACCGACCCCCTCAACCCCGATACCGATGGCGACGGCATCAATGACGCCGCCGCCGTCCGCCAGGGCCTCGACCCGCTGGGCGGCCGGGTGGTCCAGACCGGCGTCATCGCCTCGGTCGCCCTCCCCGGCATCGCCCAGGACGTCTGCGCCTTCAACGACGCCGCGGTGGTCGCCCTCGGCCCCGCAGGCATCGCCTTCCTCAATGTCCAGAATGGCCGCAACCCCGTCGTCACCACCCTCCTCGACACCCCCGGCTCCGCCACCCGCGTGGGCTGCTCCGATGCCTTCGTCGCCGTCGCCGATGACCGGCCCGAACTCGTCATCGTCGATCTGCGCGCCCCCGGCGGACCCCGCCTCCTTCACGAAGTACCCCTCGGCTCCCCCGTCCACGCCGTCACCACCGCCGCCACCCTCGCCTTCGCCGGCCTCGCCAATGGCGACCTCGTGGCCGTGGACATGGAATCCGGCACCGTGCTCGAACGGCGCCCCGGTACCGACCCCATCCATGACCTGGCCATCGACCGCACCGTCCTCGTCGCTCTCGGACGCTCGCGCCTGACGACCTTCGACCTCGGCCAGGATCTCCTCGCCCCGCTCGGCTCCATTGCCCACGTCCGTTACCGCGCCGAGGGCATCACCCACTTCAAACGCCTCTTCGCCGCCGACGGCTTCGCCTACGCCACCGTCTATCCCGGCTACGACGTGTTCGATTTCCGCAATCCAGCCAACCCGCTCCACGTCGGGCTCTCGCGCGATGCCGGTCCCAATTCCTTCAAGCAGATCGTCCTCAATGGCTCGGGCCTCGGCGTCGCCGCCGTGGGTGTGAACCCCCGCAACGACGGCACTCACGACGTCTGGCTCTACGACACCACCGAACCCACCGCCACCGGCCGCCTCGTCGCCCAGCTTGTCACCCCCGGCATCGCCCGCGCCCTCGCCCTCTACAACGGCCTCGCCTACGTCGCCGACAGCGCCAACGGCCTTCAGGTGGTCAGCTACCTCCCCTTCGACGGTCTCGGCGTGCCCCCGACCATCGCCCTGCACGCGGACTCCGGCTTCGCCGAAGACCTCGCTGAGGAAGGACGCCTTCTGACTCTCAGGGCCGAGGTCTCCGACGATGTCCAGGTCCGTAATGTCGAGTTCTACCTCGATGGCCAGCGCATCGTCACCGACGGCAACCACCCCTTCCAGCACCGATTCTTCGCCCCCATCGCGACCCCCGCCCGGACCAACCTCACCGTCCGCGCCCGCGCCCTCGACACCGGCGGCAACGCCACCTGGTCGGACCCCATCACCCTCCGGCTCGTGCCCGATGCCACCCCGCCCCGCATCGCCCGCTTCTTTGCCGCCCCCGGATCCCTCCACCGCGACCTGACCTCCGTGGCCGTGTACTTCTCCGAGGCCATCGCCGAATCCACCCTGACCCCCTCGAACATCACCCTCCGCGCGGCCGGTCCCGATGGCGCGTTCTTCACCGCCGATGACATCCTCCACCCGGTCCCCGTCGCCTTCCGCCCGGAGACCTTCGGCGCCGTCCTCCAGTTCGAAACCCCGCTCCCCACGGGATTCTACCGGCTCGATGCTTCCGACGCCCTCACCGACCTCGCCGGCAACCGCCTCGTCGCCGCCGGCAACCTGACCTTTCACGTCTATGACCTCGGCATCGATTCCGACGGCGATTGCCTCCCCGATTCCGTCGAACTCGCCCTCGGCCTCGACCCCTTCAACCCCGACACCAGTGGCAACGGCATCCGTGACGGCGACGAGGACTTCGATGGCGACGGCCTGTCCAATTGCGTCGAGCTCTTCATCACCTTCACCGATCCCGCCAACCCCGACACCAACGGCAACGGCATCCTGGACGGCGACGAGGACTTCGATGGCGACGGCATTCCCAATCGCGAGGAGGTCGCGCCGGGCTCCAATGGCTTCATCACCAATCCCTGGGTCGCCGATACCGACGGCGATGGCATCGATGACGGCGCGGAAATCGCCCTCGGCCTCGATCCCACCGACCCCACCGACGCCGGTGGAACGGTCGTCATCGACGGTCGCACTGTGACCCTCCCGGGCCGCGTCACCCTCAACCACCTCGAACTCCGCAATGGCGCGGTCCTCACCCACCCGCCCGCCACCGGCTCCGTCGAACCGCACCTGACGCTCTCCCTCAGCAATCTCGTCATCGACGCCACCAGCCGCATCGACGTCTCGGGTCGGGGCTACGCCGGCGGCCTCCAAGGCTACAACACCAGCCTCCAGACCGGCCGGACCCTCGGCAACACCCCCGGCAGCACCCGCCGCCACGGCGGCAGCCACGGCGGCCTCGGTGCCCCAGGCAATCTGGCCGGCACGGTCAATGACCTCTACGGCGATCCCTTCGCCCCCGATTCCCTCGGCTCCGGAGGCGGCTCGGATTCCGGTCCCGCCGGCGCCGGCGGTGGACGTGTCACCCTCCACGTCACCCACCTCCATCTCGACGGCTCCATCCTGGCCAATGGCCAGTCCGGCAGCCGCTTCGCCGGCGGCGGGGCCGGCGGTTCCATTCAGATCCTGGCCGGTTCCGTCACCGGGGGCGGCCTGCTCGCAGCCCATGGCGGCAACGGCGGCAGCGAATCCGGCGGCGGCGGCGGCGGACGGATTGCGCTGGTGGCCAACACCGCCCCGGAAGCGCTCTCCGAACAGGTCTCCGCCCTCGGCGGCGAGGGCTACACCGACGGCGCCGCAGGGACCGTCTTCCTCCGCGTCGGCGACGATCCCGGTGAACTCGTCCTGCGCGGCACCGGTCGCGAATCCTTCCTCCCCGCCGGCCACCCCGAAGGCCGCGTGGTCCTCGATGGCGCCCACGTCGCCGCAGACACCCTCGCCGCCCGCGAACTCATCCTTCGCAACGGCGCCATCCTCACCCACCCCCCGGCCTCGCCCACCACCGGGTCGCGCCTCCACATCGAGGTGGATTCGCTCGTGGTCGATGCCGACAGCCGCATCGACGTCTCCGGACGCGGCTATCCCGGAGGCCTTTCCCCGGGCCTGAACCAGCAGGGTCAAACCCTCGGCAATCTCCCCGGCAGTCCCCGCCGCGTCGGCGGCAGCTACGGCGGCCTCGGCGGAATCGGAAACGTCGGTTCCACGCCCAATCCCATCTACGGCGACTTCCGCAACCCCGATGAACCCGGCAGCGGCGGCGGCTCCGACAGCGGCACCGCCGGCGCCGGTGGCGGCCTCCTCCGCCTCACGGCCCGTGCCATCGTCCTCGACGGTCTCCTCCTCGCCAATGGCGCCGACGGCAGCCGCTTCGCCGGCGGCGGCAGCGGCGGCGGCATTCGGATCGTCACCGAATCCCTCCTCGGCTCCGGCTCCATCCGGGCCAACGGCGGCGCCGGCGGCTCCGAATCCGGTTCCGGCGGTGGCGGTCGCATTGCCATCGATTACGGCACCGCCTCCCCCGCCATTATCGAGTCCCTCGCCACCTCGGCCTCGACCGGCTTCCAGCCCGGCGGCCCGGGAACCATCCACCTCCGGGAAGCCGGCCGTACCCCCGTGCTGATCGTCCGAACGGCGGGAGGCGAGACGCCCCTTCCCATCGGCAATCTCGAAGCCGACCTCATCCTCGACCGTGCCACCGTCTCCGCCACCACCCTCGAAGCCCGCCAGGTCCGGCTCGTCAACGGCGCGGTTCTCACCCACCCGCCCAGCCTCCCGTCCGCCGAAACCCGCCTGATCCTCCAGGCCGCCAGTGTGTTCGTCGATGCCGACAGCCGCATCGACCTCTCCGGACGCGGCTACCCGGGCGCCCTCACCCCAGGCAACCCCACCCTGTTCGGCCTCACCCTCAACCTCCAGCCCGGCTCCGGTCGCCGCGCCGGTGGCAGCCATGGCGGGCTCGGTGGCACCGGCGATGCCGAGGGGGCCACCACCCCCACCTACGGTGACTTCCGCCAGCCCACCCATCCCGGCGCCGGCGGAGGTTCCGACAGCAGCCCCGGCGGAGCCGGCGGCGGTGCCCTGCGCCTGGTAACCGATTCCCTCCACCTCGACGGCCTCATTGCCGCCGATGGTGAAGCCGGCTCGCGCTTCGCCGGCGGCGGCGCCGGCGGCAGCCTCTGGATCACCGCCCCATCGCTGTCCGGCAACGGCCTCCTCCGCGCCAATGGGGGTGCCGCCGGTACCCAGTCCGGTTCGGGCGGCGGCGGACGCATCGCCGTCGAAACCACCACCGCGTCCGGAACCGTCCTCGACAACGCCCATACCCTCGCCCCGGCAGGATTCCACTCCCAGGGCGCCCCCGGCACCTGGTACGTCCAGCACGCCGGCAGGCCATCCAGGCTCGTCGTGCGGGGCTCGGGCCGCGAAACCCCGCTCCCGCCCGGCACCGCCTCCGAACACCTCCTCCTCGATGCCGCCACCGTCGCCGCACGAACCCTCGCCTTCGACGAGGTCCAGCTCGTCAACGGCGCGATCCTCACCCACCCGCCCGCCACGCTCGATTCCGAGGAGCGCCTCACCCTGTCGGCCCGCCGCGTCACCCTCGACGCCACCAGCCGCATCGATGTCTCGGAACGGGGCTACCGCGGCGGACGTTCCCTCCCCGCCGCCGGCGATCGCGGCCGTACCTTCGGCAATGCACCCGGCAGCCTCCGTCGCGGTGGCGGTTCCTACGGCGGATTCGGCGCCACCGGCAACACCGCCGATCCCGTCAACCTTCCCTACGGCGCCTGGAACAATCCCGACGAACCCGGCAGTGGCGGTGGCTCCGACAGCGGCGCTGCCGGTCACGGCGGCGGACTCCTCCGCCTCACCGCCGATGAACTGGTCCTCGACGGCCGGATTCACGCCCATGGCGGCGATGGATCCCGCTTCGCCGGCGGCGGCAGCGGCGGAGGAATCTTCCTCAACGTCGGCACCCTCCGTGGCAGCGGCGCCATCCAGGCCAACGGCGGCCACAGCGGCACCGAAGCCGGCACCGGTGGCGGCGGCAGGATCGCCGTCCACTTCACCGATGCCTCCGGATTCCTCCTCGATCGCATCGAGGCCCGCGCCGGAACCCAAGGCTACCTCCAAGGCTCCCCCGGCACCGTCTTCTTCAAAGGAACCCATCACCTCCTCGGTGACCTCATCGTGGACGCCCGCAACACCAACCAGCCCAGCCGGGCCACCCAGATCTTCATGAGCCGCGGCGGCCAGGTCTCCCTGCTCACCTCCCAGACCCTCACCGACGCCTCGGCCGACTTCGTGCCGGGATCCCTCATCGGTCTGAACCTCCTCCTGAACAACGACGCCACCCGTCCCTTCCTCATCGTGGCCAACGGTTCCAATTCCATCACCGTCGCCTCCTCGTCCATCACCCTCCCCCAGGCCGGCGCCCCGGGCGATCCCTACTCCGTCCCCTTCGCCATCAATCGCCTCATCGTCCGCGACCGGGCCCAGGCCGAGTTCCTCGATGCCAACCAGGCCCGCCCCGACCGACGTGGCCAGGCCCGTGCCAACACCATCGAACTGCTCGGCAACGCCCTCCTCACCCACCCCCAATCCACCGCCAACACCACCTTCGCCCTCGAACTCGACGTCTCCGGACGCCTCACCGTCGATGCCACCAGCCGTATCGATGTCGGTGCCCGCGGATACGTCGGCGGGCGCAACCCCGGCAATCCCGGGGACCCGGCCCAGACCGTCCTTCACGCCGCCGGCAGCACCCGCCGTTACGGCGGCAGCCACGGCGGACTCGGCGGCGATGGCAACATCGCCGGTGCGGCCAACCCCGTGTACGGCGATCATCGCAACCCTCTGCACCTCGGCAGCGGGGGTGGATCGGACAGCGACGCCGGCGGCCGCGGCGGCGGCCTGATCCGCATCGTCTCCGGAGAACTCGCCCTCGACGGTTCCATCACCGCCCACGGCGCCGGCGGTTCGCGCTTCGCCGGCGGAGGCAGCGGCGGAAGCGTCTTCATCCAGACCGGCGACCTCCTCGGTTCCGGCTCCGTCGGCGCCAACGGCGGCCTCGCCGGCACCGAGGCCGGCGGCGGCGGCGGCGGACGTGTCGCCATCCACTACCGCACCGCCCAGGGCACCGTCCTCGATCACCTCTCCGCCACCGGCGGCACCGGCTATGGCCAGGGTGCCCCCGGCACCCTCTACACCGAACAGGAAGGCCAGCCCGGACGCCTCACCCTCCGTGGTTCAGGACGCGAAACGCCCCTCCCCACCGACACCGCCGGCCAGATCGTCACCCTCGATGCCGTCCATGCCGCCGCCCGCGACATCGTGGCCGCCGAACTCCACCTCCTGGGCGGGGCCATCCTCACCCATCCCCCGACCCCCCTCGAGGGGGATTCCGGTCTCACCCTCGACGTCGGCAATCTCGTGGTCGGCCTCGACAGCCGCATCGACGTCTCCGGCCGCGGCTATCTCGGAGGCCGGTCCGGCGCGAATGCCGGTGACCCCGGTCGCACCCTCGGCAACGTGCCCGGCAGCACCCGCCGCTACGGCGGCAGCCATGGAGGAGTCGGGGGCAGCGGAAACGTCAATGGCACCGCCAACCCCGCCTACGGCGACCCTTCCGCACCCGACACCCTCGGCAGCGGCGGCGGTTCCGACTCCGGAGACGGCGGCAACGGAGGCGGCCGCGTCGCCATCCGCGCCACCCGCCTTGATCTCGAAGGAAGCATCCTCGCCCACGGCCATCCCGGCAGCCGCTTCGCCGCCGGCGGCAGCGGCGGCAGCATCTGGATCCAGGCGGACACCCTGCTCGGACCCGGCACCCTGCAGGCCCATGGCGGCAATGGCGGCAGCGAGTCCGGTGGCGGCGGCGGCGGACGCATCGCCGTCCGCTACGGCACCCAGTCCCTGCCCGGCCCCACCCTCTCCGCCATGGGCGGCGGCGGCTACCGCAGCGGCGCCCCTGGAACCGTCTCCCTCGAACCCCGCCCCTAATCCGGCCACGGAATCAACTCCGCCCAGTCCTGCAACTCGCCCCCCTTTCCACTCCACGCCCCACTCGCGCCCCGAAATGGACGGCACCTCCGTGCACATGCACGCCGTTTCCGTCCATTTGCCCGACCCTTCCCCCCAACGTCCCTCCCCTCACGGCATCTCGCCCCCTTTCTACTCCACGCCACCCCGCGCCCCATCCACGCCCCCGAAATAGCCGGCACCTCCGTGCACATGCACGCCGTTTCCGTCCATTTGCCCGACCCTTCCCCCCAGCTTCCCTACCCTCCCGGCATCTCGCCCCCCTCTCCACTCCACGCC